>NZ_JBQSWK010000002.1:0-237091 GCF_052377065.1 Brachybacterium sp. AOP42-C2-15 | reverse complement strand
GGTGGGGCTGTTCCTGGGGTCCCAGGACTCGGTGGTCGGACTGCTGATCGGCTTCTTCGCCGTCAACTTCGCGAGCTCCGCACTCAGCCCGGCCCTGCAGACCTGGCTGATCAGGGTCGCGCACCGCTCGGAGGTGCTCGGGGCCTCCCTGAACCAGGCCGCGTTCAACGTCGCCAACGCCCTCGGTGCGGCTCTCGGCGGCGCGGTGATCGCGGCAGGCTTCGGCTACCGCGCGCCGATGCTGGTCGCGATCGTCCTGGCGAGCCTCGGCTTCGCCCTGGTCGCCGGCACCCTGCTGGCGCTGCGGGTGCGCTCCCGTCGCACCCTCGCCGTGCTGCGGGAGCACGAGGCGACCTACACCGGAGCGATCCCGGTCGTCGTCCCTGACGCTGCCCGCGAGGCCGCCCGCGAGGTCCCCACCCGCACCGACGCGATCCCGGTGCCCGTCGGCTCCTGACCGCGAGGGGCCCTGCGACCCTCACCGCCCCCCAAGCTCTCCTTGAACCCCTGCGATCTCTGGCTTATGCGTCACAGTCGTTCATCCAGCCCTCTGGGCTGGCGCGACGGCGACCTAGAGTGGTACTCAGCCATCGATCCGAGGAGCTGAGGAGCCACCGTGCACATCCAGACCGCCGCCGTGCATACCCTGAGGGATTTCGAGCACGGAGCCGTGGTCCCGCCCGTGCACCTCTCCTCGACCTTCGCGCTCGACTGCGCGAGCGAGGGCGGCGACTTCGCCTACCAGCGCGGTGCGAACCCCACCCGAGCACAGCTCGAGACCGTGCTGGCCGCGCTCGAGGGAGCGCAGCACGGCTTCGCCTTCGCCTCCGGGATGGCGGCCACCGCAGCCGCCCTGTCGACCCTGGTCGTCGGCGACGAGGTGCTGCTGCCGGCGAGCGTCTACGGCGGCACCTACCGCTTCGTGGATCTGGTGCTGCCGGGCCGAGGGGTCACCGGGCGCTTCGTCGACGATCTCGGCGCGCTCACCGATGCGGACTTCACCCCCTCCACCCGGGCCGTCTTCATCGAGACCCCGGCCAATCCGACCCTCCGGATCACCGACCTGCGCCGGATCTCCGAGCTCGCGCACCGCCACGGCGCCCTGGTGATCGTCGACAACACCTTCATGACGCCCGTGCTGCAGAAGCCGCTCGACCTCGGGGCCGACGTGGTCGTGCAGTCCGCCACCAAGTACCTCGCCGGCCACTCCGACCTGCTGGCCGGCACCATCACCACCAACGACGACGCGCTCGCCGAGGCCTTCGCCCTCGCCCAGAAGGCCCAGGGCGGGGTGCTCGCCCCGCAGGACTCCTTCCGGCTGATCCAGTCGATCAAGACCCTCCCGCTGCGCCTCGAGCGCCAGCAGGAGAACGCCGGCGCGATCGTCGCCCATCTGCGCGAGCGCGAGGACATCGCCCGGGTCTGGTACCCCGGCTCGTACAGCGAGGAGGAGGCGCGCATCCACGCCTCCCAGGCCACCGGCGGCGGCGCGGTGCTCTCCTTCGAGCTCGCCGACGGGCTGGACCGGGTCGCCTTCCTCGAGGCGCTGCACTATCCCGCCTATGCGGTGAGCCTCGGCGGGGTGGAGTCCCTGATCTGCCGCCCGGCCACGATGACTCACGAGGCGATGACCGACGAGGCTCGCGCGAACGCCGGGATCAGCCCCGAGCTGCTGCGCCTCAGCGTCGGCATCGAGAACCTCCAGGATCTGCTCGACGACCTCGACCAGGCCCTCGTCGCCGCTCGCTGAGCCCCTGCCCGACCCGACCGCCCCTCTCCGACCACGAACGAGGACCACACCATGACCATCGCACCGCGCCCCACCCGCCGCCTCGCCCTCGCCCTCGGCGGGGCCTCGGTCGCCGCCTTCCTGGCCGCCTGCAGCTCCGAGGGCGGCTCCGGCGGAGGGGACGAGGACATCCTGGCCCGCGTCCAGGAGAACGGGACCATCCGGATCGGTCTCGAGGGCACCTACCGCCCCTACGCCTTCCATGACGAGACCGGTGAGCTGGTCGGCTTCGAGAAGGAGATCGCCGACGCGATCGCCGAAGGGCTGGGGGTCACGCCGGAGTACATCGAGACCGAGTGGGACTCGCTCATCGCCGGCCTCGACGTGGACCGCTACGACCTGGTTGTCAACAACGTCGGCATCACCCCGGAGCGGGAGGAGAAGTACGCCTTCACCGAACCCTACGCCCGCTCGATCGGCCGTATCGCCGTGCCGGAGGGTTCCGAGGTCCAGACCGTCGAGGAGCTCGAGGGCAAGCGTTCCGCGCAGACTGCGACCAGCAACTGGGCGCAGCAGATGGAGGCCCTCGGTGCCGAGATCGTCCCGGTGCAGGGCTTCGCCGAAGCCATAGAGCTGGTGATCCAGGGGCGGGCCGACGCGACCGCCAACGACATCATCTCCTTCCAGACGTACCAGGAGGAGCATCCCGATGCCGCCTTCCGCCTGCTGGACGCCGAGCTGCCCACCGACGTCACGGTCGGCGCGATCATGCAGAAGGGCCAGGATGCCCTGCTCGGCGCGGTGGACGAGATCCTGGACGGGATGAAATCCGATGGCTCCCTGAGCGCCATCTACGAGGAATGGGTGGGCCAGGACATCACCCCTGAGGGCTGAGACACCCGATGCCCCGCTTCCTCGAGCTCTGGATCGAGTCGCTCCCACGGCTGCTGACCGCGATGATCGAGATGACGGTCCCGCTGTCGCTGCTGTCCTTCGCGATCGCGCTGGTGATCGCGGTGGTGGTGGCCCTCACGCGGCTGTATGCGCCGGCGCCTCTGAAGGCGGCGGCCTGGATCTATGTGCAGGTGTTCCGTGGGACACCGCTGGTGGTGCAGCTGTTCATCGTCTACTTCGGCCTGCCCAGCGTGGGCATCGAGCTGGCTGCGTTCCCAGCGGCGGTGATCACGCTGGCCCTGAACACCGGGGCCTACGCCTCCGAGGCGGTCCGCGCCTCGATCCTCTCGATCCCGCGCGGACAGTTCGAGGCCGCTCAGTCGCTGAATCTCTCGCGCGCGGCCACCTTCCGCAAGGTGGTCGCCCCGCAGGCCATGCGGATCGTGCTGCCGCCGCTGGCCAATGACTTCATCGATCTGGTCAAGGGCACCAGCCTGGTCTTCGCGATCACGCTGATCGACGTCTTCCAGGTGGGTCGGCAGATCGCGGCCGCCACCTACGAGCCGCTCATCATGTACACGGAGGTCGCGCTGATCTATCTGGCGCTGGTCTCCCTGCTCAGCCTCGGCCAGAACCAGTTGGAGAAGAAGGTGTCCGCCCATGTCCGCTGATGATCCGCTGCGGGTGCGTGGCCTGCGCAAGACCTTCGGTGAGCTGGTCGCCCTCGACGATGTCTCCCTGGACGTCGAGCGCGGCACCACCTCGGTGCTGCTGGGCCCCTCCGGGTCCGGCAAATCCACCCTGCTGCGCTGCCTGAATCTGCTCGAGAAGCCCGACGGCGGCACGATCGACCTGGGGGAGGGGCCGATCGAGGTCGGCGGGAGGCTGACCGCCACCCGGGTGCGGGAGATCCGCTCCCGCTCGACAATGGTGTTCCAGCAGTTCAATCTCTTCCCTCATCTCACCGCGCTCGGCAACGTCACTCTCGCCCCGCGCGAGAACCGCGGCCAGACCCGGCAGGCGGCGGACCAGCGGGGAAGGGAGCTGCTGGAGAAGGTGGGGCTCGCCGACAAGGCCGACTCCTATCCCGACCGCCTCTCCGGCGGGCAGCAGCAGCGGGTCGCGATCGCCCGGGCCCTTGCCATGGACCCCGATTTCCTGCTGTTCGACGAACCGACCTCCGCGCTGGATCCGGAGCTCGCCGCCGAGGTGGTCGCGGTGCTCGCTGAACTCGCCGCCGAGCAGCGCACGCTCGTGGTCGTCACCCATTCCCTCGCCTTCGCGAAGCAGGTCGCGAACAGGGTGCTGTTCCTCGAGGACGGGAAGGTCCTGCAGGACGGCACACCCGAGGAGTTCTTCTCGAGCGAGGACACACGGCTGCGCCGCTTCCGCGAGGTCATCAGCTCGGTCTGAGGGCCTGGCCCGGCATGCGGCCCTTCGCTCTGAGCAGAGCATGCACACAGCGAGATCTCGGGTTTCCGCCGTACCATGGCGGAATCGGTCCGACGAAGCGCACTCCTGGCGTCGGTCGTCGACCCACCTGATCCCACGTGAGGAGCCCCATGGCACGCCACAACATCGTGTTCGGCCGCGACCAGGCCGTTCAGAACGGTGCGAACTACAACGCCCCGCGCTTCGGCAACTCGGCACAGGCCGCACCCGCCCAGAACACCCAGTGGTCCTCGGGCTTCGCCCAGCAGGGCTACGGCCAGAGCGCGACGGCCCAGCCGGGTGCGGAGCAGCTCGAGGCGATGTACGCCCGTCCCTCCGCGACCGGTCACGACACCGGCCGGATGACGATGCGGGATGCGCTGAACGCCATCACCGCGACCCTCGGCATCGTCATCGTGGTCGGCTTCGCGGTCGCGATGCTGCCCTACGCGCTGGCCTTCATGGCTGGCGAGGCCGGAGCCCAGGCGGGCCTGGCGATCGCTGGCGCCGCGACCCTGATCGGCGTGGTCGGCGGGCTGATCACGGCGCTGATCAACATCTTCAAGAAGCAGCCCTCGCCGATCCTGGTGGTGCTCTACGCCGGATTCGAGGGCCTGTTCCTCGGCGGCCTCAGCGGCACCATGGAGTACTTCTACCCCGGCATCGCGCTGCAGGCCGTGGTGGGCACCCTCGCCGTCGCCGGCACCGTGCTGGTCCTGTTCCGGATGGGCGTGCTGCGCACCTCCCCGCGCCTGAACAAGATCTTCATGGTCGCGATGATCGCCTACATGCTGTTCGGCCTGGTCAACATCGGCGCGATGCTGCTGATGGGCCAGAGCCTGCGCGACGGCATGCTGGGCCTGGCCATCGGCGGCATCGCCGTGGTGCTGGCCTCGTACTCGCTGGTGATGGACTTCGAGGGCGTCCAGCACGCGGCCGAGGCAGGCGTGCCGCGCAAGTACGCCTGGCGCCTCGCCTTCGGCGTCACGGTCACCATGGTGTGGCTGTACGTCGAGATCCTGCGGATCCTGATGATCCTGCGCGGCAACGACTGATCAGCATCACCTCGGGCGGCGACTGCGTCCCCGTATCCTGAACGGCGGGTCCCTCTGGGGCCCGCCGTTCCCGTTTCCGACCAGAGGAGCTGAGGGTGACCGACGTGTGGCAATGGCTGCTCGACCACGGGGTCCTGGTGTTCACGTACGTCTACTGGGCGCTCGACATCGTGCTGCGTCTGGTGAGCCTGATCGTGGTGCCCCGCAACCGTCGGCCGGGTTCGGCGATCGCCTGGCTGCTCGCGATCATGGTGATCCCGCTGATCGGCTTCCCCCTGTACCTGATGCTGGGGAACGCACAGCTGCCGCGCCGCAGGCGCGAGAAGCAGCGGGCCGTCAACCGCCTGATGCGGGTGCGGGCGCAGAATATCCCCGACAGCGAGCTCGATGAGGACGTGCCCAGCTGGCTGCAGGCTGCGGTGCGGCTGAACCGTGAGCTCGGCGCCTTCCCGCTCACGGGCCGGAACTCCGCGGATCTCGAGATCGACTACGACACCTCGATCGCGCGGATGGCAGCTGACGTGCGCTCCGCACGCGAGAGCGTGCACGTGCTCTTCTACATCATGGGGCTGGACGAGATCACCGAGGACTTCTTCGCGGCCCTCGGAGAGCGCGCCGACGCGGGCGTCCCGGTCCGGGTGCTCTACGACCACTGGGGTGCGCTCAGCCACGGGTCGCAGTATCGGGCGATGCGCCGCATGCTCGACGCCCACGGCATCGAGCACTTCCCGATGAACCCGATCCAGCCGTTCCGGGACGGTGCCTTCCAGCGGCCTGACCTCCGCAACCACCGCAAGATGGTGATCGTCGACGGCGAGGTCGGCTGGATGGGCAGCCAGAACCTGATCGCCGCCCACTACGACAAGCGCTCCAACATCCGCCGCGGGCTCCACTGGCAGGAGACGATGGTCCGGTTCCGCGGCCCGATCGTCTCGGAGCTGAACCTGCTGTTCGCCACCGACTGGTTCTACGAGTCCGAGCAGATGCTGCCGGAGGAGACGGTGGTGCGTCCCTCCCCGGACACCTCGGGCAGCTACGAGTGCCAGCTGGTGCCCAGCGGGCCCGGCTTCGTCGCGGAGAACAATCTGGCGCTGTTCAACCAGCTGTTCTACTCCGCCTCCCGCCGGATCGTCGCGGTCTCGCCCTACTTCGTGCCCGACGAGTCGATGCTCGCGGCGCTCGTCACCGCCGCCCGGCGCGGGGTGGAGGTCGAGCTGTTCGTCTCCGAGATCGGGGACCAGTTCCTGGTCTTCCATGCCCAGCGCTCGTACTACTCGATGCTGCTCGAGGCCGGGGTCACGATCTGGCTCTACCGCGTCCCGACCATCCTGCACGCCAAGCACGTCACCATCGACGACTCGGTGACGGTGATCGGCTCCTCGAACATGGACATGCGCTCGTTCCTGCTGCAGATGGAGTGCTCGCTGATGGTCGGGGGCACCGACTTCATGGTGAAGATGCGTGAGGTGGAGGCGACCTATCGCTCGCGCAGCCGACAGCTCACCCTCGAGGAATGGCGACAGCGTCCTCGAGCGATGCAGGTGGTCGACAACCTCTGCCGGCTCGCGTCCTCGGTGGTCTGAGTCCTCGGTGGTCTGAGCTGGACTCAGGAGATTCCGGTGAGCGACTCGTAGGCCTGGTCCGCGGCTTCCATGTGCTCGGCAGTCCCGGTGTTGGTCTCGGTCATGAACAGGCTCGGGCCCTGGTCGGTCTCGAGCACCACCACCACCAGTTCGGTGGCGGTCACCTCGTCGATGTCCGAGACGGCGAAGTTCACGGTCGCGGTCGTGCGGTAGCCGGGCAGTCCGGCGATCGTGACCGGTTCGGTGATCTCGTCATCCAGTGAGCGGCCACTGGTGCCGCCCCAGATGTCCGAGGAGAAGTAGCAGCTCACGATGGTCTGTGAGGCGACCTCGGCCCCGGGGTACTCGATGCCGGGCTGCCACTCGATCGCGCCGACCACCATGGTGGAGGTCCAGTTCTCCGTGACGTGGGCCTGAGCGCCCTGCAGGTCATTGGCGTAGGCGATGCCCCGCGGGCCGCCGCGCTCGGCGTAGAGCGTCGGCGGGATGAACTGCAGCCCGCCTCCGCGCAGCTTGCCGGAGGGGTTGGTGGAGGTCCGCTCGGACCGATCCGGGGTCCAGCAGCGTTCCGCCTCGACGTCGGCCGGGGTGGGCGAGGGGGTCTCCGAGGTGGACGGGGTCTCCGGAGCGACCGACGTGCTCGCGGACGAGGAGGTCACCGTCGACCCTCCGCCGCCCCCTGCGGGGCGCAGCACCAGGTAGCCCACGGTCGCGCCCACGATGAGCAGGAAGACCACGGCGAAGGCGATCCCGCCGATCAGCAGGGCGGCGCCGCGCCCACCGTTCCCACCGGCCTGCTGCTGGGTGGAGGTGTACTGGGGTCCGGTGTGCACTGCGGCTCCTTCGACGGGCGATGATCTCTCGACGTGCGGTGTTCGGGACGGGTCATCATTCGACGACGGCGAGGCTCGCGATGATGTCCTCGAGGTTCTGGGCGTGTTCAGGCTGATCGGCGGCGACATCGCCGGTCAGGGCGCTGGGGCCGTTCGGGGTCTCCACGACGATCGAGGTGACGACCGAGGCGCTCGAGGACTCGAGCACGCTGGGATCCTCGAAGTGGTAGGTCGCCTGGACGATCCACGCGGCGGTGCCGTCCACGCTCATGACTTCGGAGCGGTAGTCGGTGACCTCGGGATGCTCACCGAAGTGGGAGAGCACCCCCGAGGTGGTGGCGTAGCACTGGAAGATCGCGACCGCAGCGGGCTCGAGGCCGGGATATCCGCCCTCGTCCTCGGGGAAGGAGACCCGGCCGAGGTTCAGCACGCTGAACCAGCCGCCCTCCACCTGGCGGGAATCGGCACCGACCTCGGTGAGATAGGGCAGCGAGCTGACCACCCAGCCGTCTCCCCAGCCCGGAGGATTCGTGTACTCCAGCCCGCCGCCGCGCACCTTCCCGGGTTCGGCGGGCGGGGAATCGGCGTTCAGCGGCACCGTGCACTCGGTGGTCGGCGCCTGGGTGAAGATCGGCGGGGGCGGGGCGATGTCCGGGTCCTGGGGATCCGGCACGTACTCCGACTGCCCCTTGGCCGAGCGTTCGCCGGTCTGATAGGCGGTGGGGTCGGGGTCCGCCAGCACCGAGCGGAAGACGGTCTGCGAGAGGACCAGCGCGACCACTGCGAGCACCACCACCGCGGAGCCGATGACGGCCAGCATCGTGGTGCGGCTGCGGCGCAGGGCACGATCGCTCGGCGCGCCGAGGGTCACCGGTCCCTGCGAGGAATCGAAATCGGGCAGCCCGTCCGAGGACTGCGCGGAGAAATCGGGCAGCGAGGACTCCTCCGGCTGCTGCTCGCCGCCTGACTCCGTGCCCATCCCCACCTCCGCTGTCTCCCCATCGCCGCTGTGCGGAGTTCCGTTCGCGTTCCCCGCGGGCGCCTTCGGCGTGCCCGCCCCGGGTGATTCTCGCACGCGGGGCCCCGCGGGATCGCTCCCAGGATAGAGATGCCAGCCGTGATTGGTACTCTCCGCTCACGGACAGGCCCGCAGCCCGGGGCTCGCCCGTCCCGTGCCCCTCCGGAGCCGGGTTCCCCGAGAGATGGAGTCCGCATGCGCCCGCCCCTCGTCCTGACCATCGCCGACTCGGAGACCCACGGTGCCGCCGGCATCCAGGCGGATCTCAAGACTTTCACGGCGCTGGGCACCTACGGGGCGAGCGCGGTCAGCATGATCACCGTCGTCACGACCAACGGCGTGCAGAGCACCCATCCGCTGCCCGGCGACGTGGTGCGCCGCCAGATCGACGCGGTCGCGGGCGACCTCCGGCTCGACGCCACCAAGATCGGTGCTCTGGGCAGCGCCGCAGCGGTCCAGGCGGTGGCCGCCGCGCTCCGCGCCCATCGCGGAAGGCTGGGACGGATCGTGCTGGACCCGGTGATGGTCAGCGCCGACGGCACCGCGCTGATCTCCGCGGAGGGGGCGAGCGCGCTCGCGACGGAGCTGCTGCCGCTGGCGGATGTGCTCACCCCGAACATGGCCGAGGCCGCCCAGCTGCTGGGCCGTCCGCTGGCGACCTCGATCGACGAGATCCGCGAGCAGGCGCTCGCGCTGCAGGCGCTGGGGCCGGGCGCGGTGCTGATCACCGGGGGCCGGCTGGAGGGCGAGGATGTGGTGGACGTGCTGGTTCATCAGGGCGGCACCGATCTGCTGCGGGCCCGGCGGCTGCCGGACCGGCGAGTCCGCGGTGCCGGATCGACCTTGTCCGCCGCGATCGCGGCGCAGCTCGCCCGGATCGCAGAGTTCGACCGGGCGGGGGAGCTGGGGGAGATCGGCGAAGCGGGCACCGATGATGACATGGTGACCATCGTCGCCTCCGCCCGCGAGTTCGTCGCGAGCGCGACGGAGAACGCCCAGGGCTGGCAGATCTCCCGCCATGAGGGAGGCTTCAGCCCGGTGAACCACCTCATCACCCTCGACAGGGACTGACCTCCCGGCGCGGAGGAGGAACTCGCGGGGGCGGGCTATCCCTGGAGCAGCCCCAGCTGCTCCTTGAGCGCGAGCATCCGGCCCGCGGACTCCCGCACCCGCTGCTCCTGCTCCGGGCTCTGCGCGGCCCAGCCTTCGATCGCATCGACCAGCTCTCCGGTGAGCGAGGCATCGGCCGTCAGCACGGCGTCGCCTCCCGCCTCCAGCAGGCGGGTGGCGCGCTCGGCGACGGGGACGGAGGCGACGGCCTTCGCCGCGCCGATGTCGTCGGTCACCACCAGCCCCTCGAACCCGAGTCCGTCGCGCAGCAGATCCTGGATCGCCGCGGCGGAGAACATCGCCGGGACTCCGGCCTCGAGCTGCGGATAGATCGCCGAGGACATCATCACCAGCTGCGCGCCGGCCTCGATCCCGGCGCGGAAGGACTCCAGGAACGGATCCTCGGGCCCGGTGACCTCGTCCTCGATCCCCTCGGCGGAGAAATCCGTGTTCTGCTCCACGCGTCCCAGGCCCGGGAAGTGCTTGAGGGTCGCGGCGATGCCCTGGGCGGCAAGAGCTGTGGTCGCGGCCGCCACGCACGCGCCCACCGCGTTCGGCTCGGTGCCGAAGCCTCGGTCCAGCCCGCCGACGGGCTCGTTGGCATCGCCCAGGGCGGGATCCACCACGTCAGCGACCGGCGCGAGCGCGACCTGGATGCCGCGGGCGGCGAGATCCTCACCGATGCTCGTGTACGCCTCTGTCACGGCGTCGATTCCCTGCGCGCCGAGCTTCTCGGCCGACGGGGTCTTCCGGGCGGCATCGCCACGCAGCATCCTGACCTGCCCGCCCTCCTGGTCGACGGCGATCAGCGCCGGGAGATCGGGACGGGAGAGCTCGCGCGCGGCGGTGACCGTGCGGTCCACGGCCTCGGCGCTCTCCCAGACCTGGAGCAGGAAGATCCCGCCCGCGTGATGCTCGGTCAGCACCTGCTCGGGGATCTCGGAGCCGGCAGGGATCCCCACCAGCACCAGCTGCCCGGCGAGCTCGCGAGGGGAGAGCGTCTCCAGCAGCAGCTCAGCAACGGTGGGGGGCTCCGTGGTGGCGGGGGCTGTGCTGGTCGCCGCTGTGCTGGCCGTCTGCGATGGCGGTCCCTCGGCGCCGCCTCCGTCGCTGGAGCCGCCGGGCCCGTCGGCTCCCGGGTCCTGGTCGGGTCCCTCGGCAGTGCAGGCGGCGAGGGCCGCCGCGGGGGTGAGAGCCAGGAGGTGACGACGACGCATGGCGTCAGTGTTCCATGAGCGGCACCGATGCCAGCGGGACGTGAGCGGAGCCACCTGCGCCCCCGTAAGGTGGCCCCATGAGCACCGAGACCCCGCCGCAGGAGCATCCCCATGCCCCGCGGATCGAGTCCGGCACCGGGACGTCGCTGGCGGCCTGGGTGCAGCGGATCGACGACGCCGGAGGCCGCGAACTCGACCACACAGCGATTGCCCGCCTGCTGCCGCAGCGGTGGGAGATCAGCGAGTGGTGGGCACAGGGCGTGACCGTCGCCTATGAACAGATCATCGGCCGTCGTGTGGTGGGCCAGGGCTGCGCGGGCGATTTCGCCGCGTCCGCCTCCCGCACCCTTCCCGGAGATCCCGATGCCGTGCGCTCGCGGTGGGATGCCTTCATGTCGGCTGCGCGTCGCGAGGAGCTGGGGCTCGAGCAGCCCAGCCTCAGCGATACCCCGAAGTGGCGCTATTGGCGTGCTGCCGTGAGCGACGGAAGCCGGCTCTCCGTGAACATCACCGCCAAGGACGAGGAGCGCAGCACCCTCGGTATCGAGCACAAGGGCCTCGAGACCGCTGATGCCCGGGAGGTCTGGAAGACCACCTGGAAGACCACACTCACCGACTTCACCGACGTCACCGACGTCACCTGACGTCACCGACATCACTGATCCCGCCGACTTCGACCAGGAGAACCGATGACCGACCCCGCCGCGATGACCGACCCCGACGTGATGACGGACTCTGCCGCTCGCCCCGCCCCGGGTCCCCAGCTGCCCGCCCCCGATGGCAGCGCGGATCCGCATCAGTGGCTCGAGGAGGTCACTGGGGACGAGGCGCTCGCGTGGGTGCGCGAGCGCAACGCAGCGGCGGAGTCGGAGCTGGACGGCGTCGGCGATCCCCATGATCCCTCGGGTGACCCGCTGGCCACGACGCTGCAGGAGGAGATCCGAGAGATCCTCGATGCCAAGGACCGCATCCCGGGCGTCACCAAGCGCGGCGACTTCCTCTACAACTTCTGGACCGATGCCGAGCATGAGCGCGGGCTCTGGCGGCGCACCACCCTGGAGTCCTACCGCACCGAGGAGCCCGAGTGGGAGGTGCTGCTGGACGTCGATGCGCTCAACGAGGCCGAGGGGGAGGACTGGGTGTGGCACGGCGCGAGCCTGCTGCGCCCGCAGGAGGGGCAGCCCTACCGCCATGCCCTGGTCGATCTCTCCCACGGAGGCTCGGATGCGGATGTCACCCGAGAGTTCGATCTCGAGACCCTCTCCTTCGTGACCGCAGCCGAGGGCGGCTTCGAGCGTCCGGAGGCGAAGGGATCGCTGAGCTGGATCGACGCCGACACCGTCTGGGTCTCGACCGATTTCGGCGACGGCACCATGACCAGCTCCGGCTATGCGCGCCAGGCCCGGATCTGGCACCGAGGCACCCCGCTGGATGAGGCTCAGCTGGTGCACGAGGTCGCCGACACCGATATGGCGATCTTCGCCGCCCATGACTCGACCCCTGACTGGGAGCGGGACTGGGTGATCGAGGCGCACGCCTTCTACAACAACACGATCCACGTGGTCGACCGCTCGCAGCAGCCACCGGCGCTGACCACGGTCGAGGTCCCCGCAGACCTCGAGGCCAGCGCGCACCGGGATCTGGGCATCTTCAGCCCCCGCAGCGACTGGGAGATCGGTGAGTCGGTGTACCCGGCCGGCTCCCTGGTGGTCGGCGACTTCGCGGCCTTCCAGGCGGGCGAGCCCGAGCTGCAGATGCTGTTCGAGCCCACCGAGACCACTTCGCTCGCGGACATGACCATCACCCGCACCACCGTGGTGCTGTCGATCCTCGAAGACGTCGTGCACCGGCTCGAGGTGCACACCCGCGACGAGCACGGCGCCTGGGTGCGTCAGGACCTCTACCCGGAGCTGCGCGGCTCCATCGGGGTCTCCGCGGTGGACGCCGACGTCAGCGACGAGGTCTGGGTGACGGTCACCGACTTCATCGAGCCCACCACCCTCCAGCTCGGGGACCTCGCCGACGTCGCGGGCGGCGGCGAGCCGGGCGAGCTCGCGGTCATCAAGTCCGCCCCGGCCCGCTTCGAGTCGGAGGGCCTGGACGTCAGCCAGCACTTCGCGACCAGCGACGATGGCACCCGCATCCCGTACTTCGAGATCACCCGGATCGGGGAGACGGACGCCGAGGGCTCCGACGAGCCCCGACCCACCCTGCTCTACGGCTACGGCGGTTTCGAGATCTCCTTGACGCCCTCCTATCTCGGGGCGATCGGTAAGACCTGGCTCGAGCGCGGCGGCACCTACGTGCTGGCCAACATCCGTGGCGGCGGAGAGTACGGCCCCCGCTGGCACCAGGCCGCGCTCAAGGAGAACCGACACCGTGCCTATGAGGACTTCTCCTCGGTGGCGAAGGACCTGATCGAGCGCGGCGTCACCGACCGCGCCCACCTCGCGGTGCGCGGCGGCTCCAACGGCGGGCTGCTCACCGGGAACATGGTCACCCTGTACCCGGAGCTGTTCGGCGCGGTGATCATCCAGGTCCCGCTGCTGGACATGAAGCGGTACAGCCACCTGCTGGCGGGCGCCTCCTGGATGGCCGAGTACGGGGATCCCGACACCGAGGACTGGGAGTACATCCGCACGTTCAGCCCCTACCACCTGCTGCAGGAGGGCAAGGGCGCCCAGTATCCGCCGACGTTCGTGCTCACCTCCACGCGGGATGATCGCGTCCACCCCGGACACGCCCGGAAGTTCGCCGCCGCCATGGAATCCCTGGGAGCCGACGTGCGCTACTGGGAGAACATCGAGGGCGGCCACGGGGGAGCGGCCAACAATGAGCAGGCCGCACGGATGAACGCGCTGCTGTACACCTTCCTGTGGAACACCATCGGAGATCGTTCGTGAACGTCCCCGCCTCAACTCCGCACGGGCCCGGCGCTGATCCTGCGGGATCAGATCCTGAGGACGCCCGACCTGCGAACCCCGGCCCCGCGAATCCCGGCCCTGCAGACCAGGTCGAAGGGCTCGACGACCTCGTGGACCGGCTCGCTGCGGAGCAGCGGGACGCCGTCGCCGCAGAAGAAGCGCAGGCGCAGGAGATCGCCGACGAACCCGGCGAGCAGCGACCCGAGCCGCCGCTGCTGAGCGGAGAGCGGGAGACCCTCGAGGGGTTCCTCGACTTCCTGCGCGCCACCATGCTCTGGAAGACCGAACGGCTGAACGATGAGCAGGCCGCCCGACGACTGGTCGGCTCGGAGACCACGGTGACCGGGATGCTGCGACATCTGGCCGATATCGAGCGCTACTGGTTCCGGGAGGTGCTCGGCGGGGTTCCGCTCGAAGACGTCGGCTACCGCTGGTCAGACGGTCGTGACCCCGGCGGCCAGTGGGCGCTCCCGGTGGGGGCCTCGCTCACGGAGGCGCGCGAGGACTACCGCAGCGCCACCGCGCAGTCACGGGACCAGCTGGTCGGCCGCGAGCCGGAAGAGGAGCTGCGTGGCGGCGGCGAGGTGCGCACCGTGCGCTGGGTGCTGGCCCATATGGTCGAGGAGACCGCGCGACATGCCGGACAGCTGGACATCCTGGTGGAGCTGCTCGATGGGAGGATCGGCGAGTGATCGCTCTGCCCGGACTCCGCTCCACCCGTTCTCGACCCTCGGAGTTCTTCGACCGCGCCGCACAGGACGATCTGCTCCAGCTGCGCAACGACCTGATGACGGTCTACCGCGAGTTCTCCGCCGAGGACCCGCGGCTGTTCCCGCTGCGCTACGCCCGCACGGTCCCGCGCCGCGTCCGTGCCGCGAGCAGCGCAGGCGCGGGCGGTGCCGCTGCGGGCAGCACTGCCGCGGGCGGTGCCGCTGCGCCGCAGGTGCCTGTGCTGCTGATCCCCGACGGTCCCGCGCGGGCCTCGGTGCTGCCCTATGACGTGCTGCGCCGCAGCCTCGCAGGGCGGGGCCTGGACGTGCTCATGATGGAGCACCGCGGGGTGGGTCTGTCGCGGCTCGACGCGGAGGGCGAGGACCTCCCGCCGCATGCGATGTCCCTGCGTGAGGTGGTCGGCGACCTGGTGGCGGTGCTCGACCACGCCCGGGTCCCGCGGGCGGCGGTGGTGGGCAGCGGCTACGGCGCCTATCTCGCGCAGCTGCTCGCGATCTTCCACCCGGAGCGGGTGCACTCGCTGGTGCTGGACTCCCCGTTGACCGGTGCGGGGGACGAGGTGATCGCCCAGGAGGCGCTGCGCGCGCTGTACTGGGAGGGCACCGAGCCGTCCACCGGTACCACCGCCCGCACGCTGCGCAGGCTCGCGCAGGAGGGCACGGTCGACGCCTCTCGGGCGGGGCCGGTGGTGCTCGCCGTCCACGAGCACGGCGGGCCGGAGGCGGTGCGTGATCTGGTGGATCTGCTGGCCGTGGGGCGCGGGCATCTGACCTGGACCAGCGTCCGCCAGGTCCTGAACCAGTCCTGGCTGCAGTCCACCCCGTACGTGATCGAGCACGACCTCACCGCACGGATCCTGCACACCGAGCTCGGCGGCGGGCATCACGCCGATGGCGGCCCGCTGGATCCGCTCCTGCTGGAGGCGGAGCAGGCACGGGCGGTGCCCCCGTTCACCGGGGAGCAGCTGAACCTGCATGAGCTGGCACCGGCGATCACCGCACCGACACTCGTGATCACCGGTTCCCAGGACCTGATCTCACCCCCGTGCATCGCGCGTGAGCTCGCGGAGCGCATTCCCGGTGCCCAGCTGCTCGAGATCCCCGGCGCCCGGCATTCGATCCTCGACACCCGCAGTCGGATCCTGCAGGTCGCCGCGCGCTGGAGCGCCTGCGGAGCAGCGGCCCAACTGCCGGGGCGCGCCGCCGAGCTCGCGGCGCTGCCGGCGTCGGCGACCGATCTCGCGCTCTCGCGGGGGCTGCAGATCGCGCTCGCCGCAGAACGCTATTCTCCGTGGCGGCTGCGCCTGGAGTCGGCGCGCGCCGAGCGTGAACGACTGCTGCGGGAACGCGCCCGCTCCGATCCCCGGCCCCATCGCGGTCGGCGCTCGCCGCACGAGCGGGCGGATCCGGTGTGAGCCCTGCCCCTCAGCAGATCATCGGAGGGCATGCGCCAGTATTCTGAGCCGAGCACAGCACAGCACAGTCAGGGAGAGCATCGATGAGGTCTGGGTCGAGCAGGCGACGCGCCACCGGCATCCGCAGCAGCGCGCCGCTGACGACCCATCAGGGCCTGCTGCGTGCACTGGCGATCGCGAGCATCGTCGGGGTCGGTACGGTGACCGGTTTCGGAGCCGCCGGGATGGGACCGCTCGCCGCCCTCGCCGGTGACGCCGGGGAGAGCCCCGCCGAGCTCCCCGTCGCGACCGATCCCGCGACGCCCGCCCCCTCGGACGGCGGCGGAGCCCCGGACCCCGCCGGCACGCCGATCGCACCGGTGCCGACCGAGCCCGCCGCAGAGACCACGCCGGCGGAGACCGAGAGCGCCTCGCCCGAGGAGACGCAGCCGGCACCCACCGAACCTGCGGAGGATGACCCCGGGCGTGAGGCCGAGGGTGGGCGTGACGACGGCTCCACCGGCAATGACTCGCCCCGCGGCGGCAATGGCGGCTCCTCCGACGGCGGCACCAAGCCGGGCAACGGCTCCGGCGGCGGTAGCTCGACCCCGCCCTCGGCGCCGGAGACTGGAACTACCTCGCCTCCCGCGGAATCCACGACGCCGAGCGACGATCCTGAGTCTGGGAGCCCGGACCCCGGGCAGGAGACACCTGAAGACGGTGACTCTTCGACTCCCGGGGACGGTGACTCCTCGACGCCGGGGCAAGGCGACTCCACCACGCCAGGGGCTGGCACCGGCGAAGAGACCGCAACGAACCCGGAGAGTTCCGCCGATCCCGATCCCGAAGGCGCTGAGGGCGGCAACGGTTCAGGCGGCGCTGAGGGCGAGGGCGCCAGCGATCACGGAGCGAACCAGCGGGGAACGAACCCGCAGGGGCTGAATCAGCAGAGCACTACGGCCGGCACACGACGGTGAAGCCGCCGTCCTCGAACTCCGTCTGATACTCCGCGTCCCACTGCTGCTGTGCCCAGCTCGGCAGATCCTGCGGCGGGCCCTCGCCCCAGGAGAAGGCGTAGTCGTCGCTGAGCACGCAGTCCGGCACCCGTTGATTGGGTCCGTGCAGCCACTGCACGTCATGGTCCGGGACCGCCTGGGCCATCAGCGTGATGTCCACCGCGAGCACTGACCCGTCGGGCACTGCCGCGAGCGCCTCCGCTGCGGGCTCCGCCCGCCAGGTCGGCTCCCACAGCTGGGGCCGCAGCACGTCGAGCACCGGCATCGCCGGGCCGAGCAGCAGGGTGACCGCTGCGGAGGCGGCGACCGCGGTGATGCGGATCCGGCGCACCGGGAGCGGAGCATCCCGCCGCCACCAGGCGGTCGCGCGTCCTGTGCGTCGATCCCCGAGGGCGTCCAGCATCGCGGCCAGCGCGATCGGCATCAGCACCGCGTTGTAGTGCCAGTACCAGTCCCAGTAGAACTCGACGGTCCCGGTGAAACGCCAGGCGAGGGTGGGCAGCATCAGCGCGATCAGCGGTGAGCGGCCACCGATCAGGCCCGCGACCAGCAGCAGCATGAGCACTGTCAGCCACTTCACCGGCGGCCAGAACACCTCGAGCGGGGAGCCGAGGTTGTCGGTGTAGTCGTACTGACCGGCAGTGTTCAGCAGCGGCAGGAGCACGAAGGTCGACAGCACGAACCACCCCGCGCCCCACCCGGCCAGCGCCCATCCCGCACGGCGGTCGCGCGAGTGCTCGCGGTGGCGCAGCGCGATCAGCACCCCGAGCAGGGCGACGGTGAGCCCCAGATCCTCCTTGACGAAGACCAGCGGCGCCGCCCACAGCACTGCGTCGAGCACCCTGCCGCGCAGCAGCGCCGTCAGCGACAGCGCCAGCAGCGGCACCGCGAAGGCGATCTCATGGAACTGGACCGATGCTGCGGACTGCAGCCCGAAGGAGAACACATATGCGCCCCCGGCGAGGGAGCCGAGCCCCGGGCCCAGGCGGTCGATCGCGAGGCGGGTCAGCGGGATCGCGGACACCCCGAACAGCAGCGCCTGCGTCCACAGCAGCGCCTCACCGGAGGGCCAGGCCCACCACACCGGGGCCAGCATCACCAGCAGCGGATGGAAGTGATCGCCCAGCAGATTCACCTCGTCCCCCTTGATGGGGACGATCGGGGCACGCAGCTCCCCGTAAGCGCGTGCGAGCTGGGTGAAGATCCCCAGATCCCACGAGCGGGCGACGAGATGGTGGAACTGCTGGGAGCCCAGCATCCCGTAGGCGAGGGTCGCGGCGAGGGCGAGCAGTCCGGGCACCAGCCGTCGCGAGAGTCCGCCAGCATCGGGGGTCTCCGCTGTTCCGTGCTGGGTCACGGAGCGGGCGTCGGCCGGAGTATCCACGGTGCGAGGGTATATGCCATGACCGGAGGAGCCTCCACGCTCTACGATTCGCCTATGACCTCGAACTCCACGGCTTCCCTGCTCCGCTCCGCCGCCGCTGCGGCCACCATCGGCGGGCTCAGCCTCATCGAACCCCGACGGCTGGGCCCATGGTCGCGCGCCGCGTACCGGATCGGTACGGCAGGGGTGAGCGGTCTGCTCGTCGCTGACACCACGCGCGAGGAGGAGGTGATGCTCTCGCGAGGCCTGGACGGTGTGATCATCGGCGCCGCGACGCTCGGCCTGATGGATCTTGTCGAGCATCTCGATGCCCGGATCGTCGATGCGATGGGCCGCCGCGGGATCTCCCGGCCTCGCCTGGTGCTCGCCGCGCTCGGCGCGGCCGGAACTGTCGCGATGTACGCACTCGACACGTACCGGGCCTCGGAGGAGCACGGCACGGAGATCGAGGAAGACGTCGAGGAGCGCGAGCTGCCCACCCCGGTCCGGGACCTCGTGGACCTGTTGCTGGCGGCGGAGGGTACGGACCTTCCCGGTGCGGCGGCACTGCATGCCCAGCTGCCGGAGGCGAACGCACACGGTCCCTCCGAGGAAGCTGCAGAGGTGTGGCTCTCCGTGCCCGAAACCGCCGAGCGCGCGGTTCCGCGCCAACAGACCTGGCCGGTGCGTGGCGTCTTCACCCAGAAGGGCCATCGCTTCCAGGCCGAGCTGCAGATCGACGACGGTCTGCTGAGCATGCTCAGCATCGTCCTCGCCGACGACATCGAGGAGGCCGACGTGGATGCGGCGCTCGAGCACCTCTCGGGCACGGACTTCTCGCTGCCCGGGTCCGACGAGATCAAGATCGTCCGCGAGACGGCGACGCCCTGACCGGCCGAGGCCGCCCCAGCTTCCGCGGGAATTCTTCGGTTCTCGGCTTCGAATCGCTGATTCTCCCTCCTCGGCTGGGCAGTTCGTGATGGAATGCTGAGCGCCGGTGCGCACCGGAGGGCCCGGGCGCGATGATGCGCAGCGCACCGCTCATCCCATCCCCGGAGGAATGCAACGATGCACTTCAACCGTTCACGTCTGCTCAGACTCCGCGGCGCGCTCGCGGCCGGCGCCGGTGCGGCCCTCGTGGCCGGCCTGCTGGTCGCCCCGCCCGCTCTGGCCGAGGGAGGCTCTCCCGAGCGCCTCGGCACCGCTTCCGAGCTCGGCGTCGAGGTTCCCACCCCCGACGACGTGCTCGATGTGGCCGAGACCGCGATCCCAGGCCGCTGGCTCGTCCAGGTCGATGGCGCCCCCACGCTCCGCGGCGGCAGCGCCTCGACGAACTCCCGCGCCCAGGAGCAGGTCCACGAGCGTGCGGAAGCCGCCCAGATCCCGATGGAGGTCGAGGAGACCTTCGTGGCCGGCTGGAACGGCATGTCCGTCGTCATGGACGATGCCGACGTCGCCAAGCTGCGCGATGTCGCCGGCGTGACCGCCGTCTACCCGGTGCTCGAGGTCTCGATGCCCGAGCCCGTCGACGCCGCACCGAAGGACGTCTACGGCAACGCCATGACCGGCGTGGACCAGGTCCAGCAGGTCGACGGCCTCACCGGTGAGGGCGTCACCGTCGCCGTCATCGACTCCGGCATCGACTACAACCACCCCGATTTCGGGGGCTCCGGCACCAACGACCAGACGGCGGACTTCCCGGGTGAGCGGGTGGTGGGCGGTTACGACTTCGTGGGAGATGACTACGACTCCCAGACCGGGGTCCCCGTCGCCCCCGACGAGTACCCCGACGACTGCGGCGGCCACGGCTCCCATGTCGCCGGCATCATCGGCGCCGACGGCGAGGTGCTCGGCGTGGCACCCAAGGTGGACCTGCTGTCCTATCGCGTGTTCGGCTGCGACGGCTCCAGCAGCACCGAGGTGATCCTCGCAGCGATGGAGCAGGCGATGGAGGACGGCGCCGACGTGGTGAACATGTCCCTCGGCGCGAGCTTCGTGACCTGGCAGGACTACCCGACCGCACAGATGTCCGATGTGCTCACCGATAACGGGGTCACCATGGTGATCTCCGCCGGGAACGAGGGCGTCGCAGGCACGTTCTCGAGCGGCGCCCCCGGGGTCGCGGCCGACGCGATCACCGTCGCATCGGTGGACAACACCCACTTCCGCTCGCCCTACGCGACTGCGGCGGATGCCGAGATCGCCTACAGCGGCGCCACCGGCGGAGCGGCGATCCCGACCTCCGGTGAGTTCGCCCTGATCTCCGCTGGAGCCCCGGGCAGCGCAGCAGGTCAGGCCTGCGACCCCTCCGCCGTCGTTCCGGCCTCCGGTCCAGGTCAGGCACTGCTGGTCGAGCGCGGGGTCTGCTCCTTCTACGAGAAGGCCTTCTCCGGCCAGGCCGCCGGATATGACGCCGTGATCCTGTACAACAACGCTCCCGGCGCCGTGAACCCGACGGTCGAGGGCGATCCGGCGATCACGATCCCCGTGGTGATGATCAGCCAGGATGACGGCCTGGCGCTGCAGGAGGCGGCCGCCGCCGGCGACGTCACCTGGGCCTGGCAGGACGGCACCGTGACCCTCGAGAACCCGACCGCGGGCCTGGTCTCGGACTTCTCCTCCTACGGCCTCACCGCAGAGCTGCAGCTCAAGCCCGACATCGCCGCCCCCGGCGGTTCGATCTGGTCGACCGTCCCGCTCGAGCAGGGCGGTCACGGCGCCAAGTCCGGTACGTCGATGGCGGCGCCCCATGTCGCCGGCGCCGCGGCGCTGTTGCTGGAATCCTCTCCGGAGCTCACCCCTCGTGACGTGAAGACCGCGATGATGAACACCGCAGATCAGCTGACCTGGTCGCTGATCCCGGACGTCGGCTACCTCGAGCCGGTCCACCGTCAGGGTGCGGGCCTGCTGGACATGGTCGGCGCCGTGCACACCGCTACCCGCGTCGATGAGCCCTCGATCTCCCTCGGCGAGGGTGAGGACGGCCCGAAGACCGTCACCCTCACGGTCCACAACGATTCCGAGGCGGAGCAGACCTACCAGGTCGGCGTCCGCCACGGCATCGCCACCGGCCACCCCGCCTATGACCCGGCGTTCTATGACGCCGCAGGCATCGCCGAGCCCGCCGCCGACACGGTGGCGGTGCCCGCCGGGAGCAGCACCGAGCTCGACGTGGTCCTCGGTGAGGCCTTCGGCGAGGACGGCATCATCTACGGCGGCTGGATCACCCTGACCGGCGCGGAGGATGACATCGTCGTCCCCTTCGCGGGGCTCTCCGGTGACTACCAGGCGCTGCCGGTGCTGGATCCCCAGGGCCTGGGCCTGCCCGTCCTCGGCGTCTCCGACGGGGCCGGCAGCGTTCTGCTGGATCCCGATGGCGGCCACACGTACACGATGCAGGACGGGGACATCCCCTACCTCGCGTACTACTTCGGATACCCGGTCGAGCGGCTCGAGATCAAGGCCTACTCGATCAACGGGGGAGGGAAGGCCAAGCCGGTCAACCCCTCCGTCGGCCTGATCGACGCCGGCGATCACCTCGGCCGTTCGGCCGCACCCGAGGTCTACGGCTGGGACGGCAGCTACGCGCTGAAGAACCAGAAGTTCAAGACCGTGAAGAACGGGGACTACATCCTCGAGATGCGGGTGCTGAAGCCCCTGGGTGATCCGGCGAACCCGGACCACTGGGAGACCTTCACCTCCCCGCAGTTCACGATCGACAACCCGAACCCGGGCAAGCCCGGAGCTCGCTGAGCGGGGCCTCGCTGAGCGGGAGCGCACTGAAACGGAGCGCACCGAGTCGCGGCCCGCTGAGCCTGACCCAGCGGACCGCATGACGGAGGGCGGCGGCACCATCACGGTGCCGCCGCCCTCTGCCTGCGAAATCGGCTCCGAGCTCCGAGCTCCGAGCTCCGAGCTGCGAGCTGCGAGCTGCGAGCTGCGAGCTGCGAGCTGCGAGCTGCGTCCGGCGGTCGCTCAGGCTGGCAGCTGATCCGCGGTGATCCGTGCGAAGCGGATCTCGCGGGCCTCGACCTCCCAGAGCACTCCGATCACGCCGTCATCCAGCGCCTGGACCACGGAGTAGTCCAGCGGACCGGGTTCGAACACGAGCACCTTCTGCCAGGTCTCCCCGTCATCGTGCGAGGCGCTGAGCGTGCCGCGGATCCGGGCGAAGCGGTCGTGGGCACCGGTGAACAGCAGCTCCCGTGCCCGTGGGTCCTCGGCGCCGGCATCCGGCCAGCGGCTCGCCAGCTGGGCGTTGTTGCCGGGATCGAGGAACTGCACATCGATCCCGGGGTTCTGCCAGCTCTCCCCGCCGTCGGCGGAGACCGCGATCCGTCGGTGCCCGCCGCGGGCGTGATCGCGCGAGTTCAGCAGCACCCGGCCGTCCGAGAGCTCCACGATCGTGGTCTCGTCCATGTCCTCGCCCACCGGGGCTCCGCGCTGCCAGCTCTCGCCATGGTCGTCGGAGAAGAGCACATAGGAGCGCACCACCTCACCGGCGGCCGGTCCCTCTCCCGCACGGCCACCCTCGCGGAACCAGCCGCAGTAGGGCTGCAGCAGTCTGCCGGCGTGCGGTCCGCGACACAGCACGATTCCGGCACCGGAGGTCGGGAATGCGGTGCGGAGCAGCTCCGGGGGAGCGGCGACCGCGGTCACGGAGCGGAACTCCCAGCTGCGGCCGGAGTCATCGGAGAGGCCGACGGCGGAGCCCATCACGTCCCGGTCCGCGTCATCGGTGCCGGCCACCGCGTCCCAGACCCCGCGGTCCTTCGCATGGGTGTGGAAGACGAACAGCCTGCCGGTGGCGGGGTCGTGGAGATAGCTGGGATCGCAGTACCACTGGCGGTCTTCGCGATCCGCCGCGCGGAGATCCTCGAAGGGGCCCCAGCTGCGGCCTCCGTCCAGGGAGCGTCGCTGCACCAGGCCCGTCGGATCCGGGACGTCCTGACCGGTGTCGCGGCCGTCGAAGGCCGCCAGCAGGTGCCCGTCGCCGAGATGGATGAGCCCCACGATCCGGTACCGGGGCCAGGGCCCTTCCCCGGCGCGGGCGAGCACGGTGTGCGGGACCGGGGCGTCGGGGACCGGCGCAGGGGAGGAGCCCAGTGAGATCATCGCAGCCGAGTGCCCGAGGCGGCAGTGTCCGCAGCATCCTCCACTGCGGTGCGGAACCAGCGGGTGATGCTCGTGGGATGCGTGATCGCGGTGCCGACCACGATGGCGAAGGCCCCGGCGGCGCGGGCGTCGGACGCCTCCTGCGGGGTGTGGACCCGCCCCTCGGCCACCAGTGCCGAGGTCGCGGGCAGCTGCTGCGCGAGCTCGCCGAGCAGCTCGAGATCGGGTCCGTCCGTCGTCGGGCGCGCCGCGGTGTAGCCGGCGAGGGTCGTGCCGATCAGCTCGATCCCGAGATCCGCGGCGATATGCGCCGACTCGAGGCTGTCGCAGTCCGCCATCAGCGGTCCGTCGAAGCGCTCGCGCACGGCCGTGACGGTCTGGGCGAAGGTGCGCCCGTCAGGGCGGGGACGGGTGGTGCCGTCCAGGGCGAGGATGTCCGCGCCCGCGTCGATCACCGCGAGGCAGTGATCGAGGGTGGGAGTGATGAAGACTCCCTCCTCCCCGTCCTTCCAGATGCCGATCACCGGCACCTCGACGGCGGAGCTGACCTGGCGGATGTCGTCGAGCCCCTGCGCGCGCACCGCTGAGGCGCCGCCCTGTTCCACTGCGGCGGCGATCTGCGCCATGGTGCGGGGATCGCGCATCGGCTCTCCGGGATAGGCCTGGCAGGAGACGATCAGTGAGCCCTCGAGCGGGGCGACCAGAGGATGCAAGAGAAGTCCTATCGGCGGAGTGGACGGTCGGTGTCAGGCGGTGAGGTCGTCGAGCGCTCGAGCGGCGGCACCCAGCAGCGCGGCATGCTCTCCGGCGCTCGCTGACAGCACAGGGGTGGACGCGACGACGTCCATCGCCTCCTGCGCGATGCCAGCGGTCACGGCATCGCGCCACGGCGCTCCGGCTCCGTGGACACCGCCGGTCAGGGCCACCACCTCGGGATCCAGCACGTTCAACAGCGCCCCGATCACCCGCCCGGTCGCGATACCGGCGACCCGGTAGGCCTCCAGCGCCGTGGCGTCCCCGGCGATGGCCGCGGCGGCGAGCGCTCGGCCGTCGCTCAGCGAGCTGTCTGCGCCGAGGCGGGTGGCCAGCTGGAGGATCCCCGGCCCGGAGGCCAGTCCCTCCAGATGTCCCACCCGGCCGCAGGGGCAGGGCACCCCTGCGGCCTCGGGGACCGGCACATGGCCGACGTGGCCGGCGGCGCCGTGCGCGCCGAGGACCCCCCGCCCGCCGAGCACGTGGCAACCGCCGATGCCGGTGCCCACGGCGATCAGCAGGAGCGAGTCCCGGTCGCGACCGGTCCCGAATCGGGCTTCGCCGAGCCCGTGGGCGTGGACGTCGTTGAGCGCGCTGACCGGCACTCCGAAGCGGTCGGCGAGGGGGGTGAGGAGGTCGGTCCCGGCCCAGCCGGTCAGGGAGGCGGTGGCGTGCGAGACCCGTCCTCGGCCGCTGTCGATGACACCCGCTGAGGAGAGGCCCACCGCCTGCACCCGTGAGCCTGAGCGCACCTGGTCGGCGAGGTCCGCCGCGGCGCCGAGGATCGCGGCCGGTCCGGCGGTCGCGGGCGTCGGCACCTCGGCCACTCGTTCGAGCCGGGGCGCGATGCCTCGCTGGGCGTCGTCGGCTCCCGCGCCGTGCACCAGCGCGGCGCGGATCTTGGTGCCCCCGAGGTCGAGGGCGAGGACAGGATCAGGCATCCGTGCCCCCGTCGGTGAACGCCCCCTCGAGCAGCCCCGTCTGCTCGAGGATCGCGCGGATGCGACCCACCGCGTCCCCCTCGATCGGGGACATCGGCGTGGCCATCGTGTTGGTGGAGAAGATCCCCAGCTCCCGCAGCGCGGTCTTGAAAGCGCCGACGCCGGCGGCCGGGCCGACCTTGTCGGTGGGCTGGAAGACGATCTCGAACAGCTGCGCGAGGTGCTCCTGTTCGCGACGCACCTGCTCCCAGTCGCCGGCCTGGGCGGCCTGGTGCATGCGCACATAGCCGGCGGGGTCCACGTTGCCGAGCCCTGGCACGGAGCCGTCGGCCCCGGCGAGGTAGGCGCCGTCGACAACCACCTCGTGGCCGGTCAGCAGCGTCAGCGGGGAGCCCGCAGCACGGTTCGCGGCAGCGAGCCGCCGGAAGCCCACATCGTCGCCGCTGGAATCCTTCACCCCCGTGATGATGCCATCGTTTCCGAGCCGCAGCATCTGCGCGGCGGAGAGCTTCGTGTGCACGCAGACGGGGATGTCGTAGGCCCAGATCGGGCGCTCGGTCACGGCGGCGACGGCGCGGAAGTGGGTATCGATCTCCTCCGGTCCGGTGATCGCGTAGAACGGAGCGGTGACCACATAGCCGGCCAGATCGAAGCGCTCGGCGGCGCGGACGTGCTGGATCACGCGGTCGGTCTGCATATCGATGACGCCGGCGATCACCGGGACCTGGCCGGCGACGGTGCCGGTGACGGCCTCGAGCACGGCGGCGCGGCGGGCGTCGTCCCAGAAGGCGACCTCCCCGCTCGAGCCGAGGGAGAAGATCCCGTCCACTCCGCCCTCGAGCAGGTGGGCGACCAGCCGCTCGAGCGAGGGCAGGTCGATGTCGCCGTTGGCGGTCAGCGGGGTCAGCAGCGGGGGGACCACACCGGTGAGGGTGGAGGGGGAGGTCATGGCGGTGGTGCTCCTTCGAAGAACGGTGGATATCAGGATGTTCGGAGTGGGGCTGTCACAGCAGCGATGTCACAGCAGTGCCGTCACAGCTGGGCTGTCACAGCAGCGACGGGGCTGCGGCCAGCAGGGCTCGGGTGTATTCGTCCTCGGCGCCCTCGAAGATCTGCTCGACGCTGCCATGCTCGATGACCTTCCCGTGGTGCATCACGGCGATGGTGTCGGAGATGAAGCGGACGGTGCTGATGTCATGGGAGATGAACACCAGTCCCAGCCCCAGCTCGTGCTTGAGGTCGGTGAGCAGGTTCAGCACCTGGGCGCGGACGGAGACGTCCAGGGCGCTGGTGGGCTCGTCGGCGACGATGATCTCGGGCTCGAGCGCGAGGGCGCGGGCGATCGCGACGCGTTGCCGCTGCCCGCCGGAGAGCTGGCGCGGCAGCACCTCGAGCGCGGACTGGGGCAGCCCCACCAGGTGGAGGAGGTCCTTCACCCGGGCCAGGCGCTCGGGCTCGGTGCCGATCCCGTGCACGCGCAGCGGGTCGACCAGCGTCTCCCGCACCGCCAGGCGCGGGTTCAGCGCCGTCGCGGGATCCTGGAAGACGACGGACACCTTCCGGCCCAGCTGCTTGCGGGCCGCGCCTCCGCGCCGCAGCGGCTGGCCGTCGAAGAAGACGTGACCGCTGGTGACGGGCTGCAGCCCGGTCATCACCCGGGCCAGGGTGGACTTCCCGGAACCGGATTCGCCGACGATGCCGAGCACCTCGCCGCGGCGCACGGAGACGCTCACCCCGTCGACGGCGCGGATGGTGTCGGGATGCAGCAGGCTTCCGCTGCGCAGGCGGTGGACGACGTGGACGTCGACCAGCTCGATCGTGGGCTGCTCCCGGCCGGCGGTGTCCGAGGTGAACTGCGGGGTGGAGTCGGTGGTCATCGCGGATCTCCTGCCAGAGGTGTGGGGACGGTGCCGGTGGTGGCCACGAGGTGACCGCTCATCCCGATCTCGACCAGTCGCGGGTGCGCGGTGGGATCGGCCGACGGATCCAGCGAACGCGGGGCGAAACGGTCTCCGGCGGCGAAGTCGCGGGGTGAGGGGACGGTGCCGGGGACCTGGTGCAGGCGCTCGGCGCCGGCCTCGATCGACAGCACCGAGCCCAGCAGGCCGCGGGTGTACTCGTGGCGGGGATCGATGAGCAGCTCGTGGGTGGTGGCCTGCTCCATGACCTGACCGGCGTACATCACGGTGATCCGGTCGGCGAGCTGGGACACCAGGGCGAGGTCGTGGCTGACGAACACCATCGCGAAGCCGAGCTCCTCCCGCAGCCGGTTCAGCAGGTCCACGACCTGCTTCTGCACGGTGACGTCCAGGGCGGTGGTGGGCTCGTCGGCGATCACCAGCTTCGGGTCGCGGGTCAGGGCCATTGCGATCAGCACCCGCTGGCGCTGACCGCCGGAGAGCTCATGCGGGTAGGAGTTCAGCATGCGCTTCGGATCCAGGCCCACCAGCTCCAGCAGCTCCTCCGCGCTGCGGGTCCCGCCGCGGCGGGTCAGCTGGGCCATCTGGGAGCGGATCAGCATCGAGGGGTTCAGCGAGCTGAGCGCGTCCTGGTAGATCAGCGATCTCGTGGCCGCGCAGGGCGTTCATCTGCTTCGCGGGCAGGGACAGCAGGTCCACACCGTTCAGCAGCACCTTCCCGCTGATCCGTGCGGTGCGGGGCAGCAGACCCATCACCGCGAGGCTCGCCACGGACTTGCCGGAGCCGGACTCGCCGACCAGTCCCATCGTCTCGCCGGGTCGCACCTGGAAGGAGATCCCGTCGAGGATGTCCGTCCCGCCGTGCGCGGAGGGGAAGGCGACCCGCAGGTCCTGCACCTCGAGCAGAGGCGCGGACACGGTCTCGGAGGCGACGCGCTCGGGCCGGGACAGCTCGGCGCTGCGCAGGGCGGAGAGCGACTCGAGCAGCAGCCGCTGGGCGGTCTCCTCGTCGGTCGCACCGAGCACCTCGTGAGGGATCTCGTGCGCAGTGCTGGCGGGGCCAGCGGCAGCAGCGACGGCGGACCCGGACCCGGACCCGGACCCGGCGTCGAACCCGGACCCGGACCCGGCGCCGGCGTCGGTACCAGTGCCGGGTCCGGTGCCAGCCTTCCGGCCGTCGACCGCGGCCTCGACGAGGGACTGCTCATCGGCCTCGACGTCGACCTTGACCTTGACGCGGGGGCTCGCCATCGCGTCGGTCAGGCCTTCGGAGAGGATGTTCAGGGCGAGCACGGTCAGCAGGATCGACAACCCGGGGAAGAAGGTGGGCCACCAGTAGCCCGACAGCAGCAGCTGCTTGCCGTCGGCCAGGATGTTGCCCCAGGAGGGGCTGGGCGGCTGCACACCCGCGTTGATGAAGGACAGCGAGGCCTCGAGCACGATCGCATCGGCGACCAGCACGGTCGCGAACACCATGATCGGGGCGATGCAGTTGCGTGCCACGTGCTTGATCGACGATCTTCGAGGCGGCGGAGTTGTCGGTCATCTTCCAGGGGCCCGAGCCCACCGGGTTCGAATCGAAGGCCTTCGGATCAGCTTCGACAGCAGCCTTCGGCACGATCTTCACCGTCGACAGCCGCTCGGCGAACACTCCGGTGGGGTGGAGGAGGGTGAAGGTGACGGTGGTGTCGTCCTTCTTCTCGATCGTGTCGATGAAGGGGATGAACTGCGAGTACAGCGACGCGTTCGCCGGGTCCTTGACCCGCTCGAAGGAGAAGACGACGTCGTCGACGGTGACGGGGGAGCCGTCGTGGAAGACCGCACCCTCGCGCAGGGTGACGTCGACGGTGTCGCCCTCGGCCGAGGGGACCTCGGTGGCGAGCGCCGCGTACACCTCACGCGTCACGGGGTGCAGCTCCGTCAGGCCCTCGAGGGTGTGCCAGTTAACCGCGACGGTCAGCGCCGCCGAGGTGGTCATCGGGTCGTAGCCGTTGGTGCCAAGCTCGTAGCTGATGGCGGCGTTGATGTGGCCGTCCGGATTCGCCTCCCCCGCGGGGGCACCGCCGCCGTCGGAGCCGCTGCCGCCGTTGCCGCCGTCACCTCCGCTGTCGCTGGGTGCGCAGGTGCCGATGCCGGCGACGATGCCGGCCGCGCCGGCGATGGCGGCGGTGCCGCGGAGGAAGCCGCGTCGGCCGAGCCGACCAGTGGAGTTGGAGATCACCGTTGATACATCCCTTCGGAGGGTGGTCCCGGCGCCGGTGGCGACGGGGATGGTCACGCCGTCTTCGCGAGTCGGCGGGAAGTCCGCCACCTCGCGAAGATCAGACGTATGATGTCTGATGACTGGGAAGAGTGCATCACGGATGGCGTGATCGCCACCACCCCAGAGAGCGGTCGTCACCGAATGGTGACCACGCGGCTGTGAGGTCGCCACGCACGAGGAAGACCCTCCGGACCGGAACGCGGCGGAGGGCCGGGCACGGCATGATGAGACCTGTGTCGCACACTGCGGCGGGTCCGAGAGGAAGAGGCATGGTGCGCAGCAGAGGCACGGGCAACAGCGCTGTCGAGCGGATCCAGGACCTGATCCTCGTCGAAGGGCTGGTGCCGGGAGATCCCATGCCCACCGAGAGCGCGCTGTGCGAGCGGCTCGAGATCTCACGCTCCTCGGTGCGCGAGGCCATGCGCACGCTGGCCTCGCTGGACATCGTCGAGGTGCGGCACGGGCACGGCACCTTCGTGGGGCAGCTCTCGCTCTCCCCGCTGGTGGACGGGCTGCTGTTCCGGGCGCGGCTCGACGACGGCAACGACCTGCGGGCCCTGCGAGAGGTGGTCGAGCTGCGAATAGCCCTCGATCTCTCGGTCGCGGATCAGCTGGTGGCGTCCTATCAGGACACCACGAACCCCGAGCTCGAGGGGCTGGTCGAGCAGATGCGGGATCTCGCCTCCGCGGGCCGCCCCTTCCCCGAGGCGGATGCCGCCTTCCATACGGCGCTGTTCTCACACCTGGACAACGGGCTGCTGCGCCAGCTCGCGCAGGCCTTCTGGGAGATCCACACCGTCGCCGTCCCGCTGCTCGAGCTCCCCCCGGCCGAGGACATCCTGGACACCGTCAACGCCCATCAGGCCATGCTCACCGCCCTCGAGACCGGCGACGCGGACGCCTATCGCCAGGCCGTCCACGCGCACTACCTCCCGCTGGGAAGGGTGCTGGACGCAGCGGCGAAAGCTCAGAGCTCGGCCGCGGAGCCCGCCGCAGCAGAAACGGTCTGAGGCCTGTGCACCTGAGCGAGGTGCTCGACGACGCGAGGGCTCGTCCCTGGGCCGCGCAGCCCTGGGCGCGGGACCTCCTCGATGCACTCCCGGATCGGCTGCGGGCGGTGCTGTCCCGCTGGGAGCTCACCGTGGTCCGGACCTTCGCCGACGGGGCCGAGCTGCCCGTGCTCGAGGTGCACGGACGCACCACCGGCCCCGCCGTCCTGAAGCTCAGCGGACACGGCTCAGATCATGCCCAGCAGGTGCGGATTCTCCAGGCGGCCGACGGGCGCGGCTATGTGCGAGTGCTCGAGCAGGCCGACGACCTCCGTGCGGTGCTGCTGGAACGTCTCGGCCCCTCGCTGTGGGCGTCCGTCCCCGACCCCGTCGCCCAGTCCCTGGCCCTCGCCGACCTGCTGCCCACCACCTGGGAGCTTCCCGTCGCCGTCGGCGCACCCTTCACCCCCGCCCAGAAGGCCACCTCGCTGCTGGCCCTTGTGGACGGCGCGCTCGAGAGCGGGCTCGCGAACGACGTGCTCGAGGGCGCGAGCGGTGGGGCGCTGGAGCGCGCGAGCGGTGGGGTACTGGAGGGTGCGGGCGGTGGGGTGCTCGGGGGCGTGGGCATTGAGCCGGGGGAGCGCGAGGTCCTCGAGCGGGCGCGGGCCCTCGCCCTCGAGCTGATCGCCGATCCCTCTCCGCGCCAGGTGGTGCTGCACGGAGATCCGCATCCGGGAAATGTGCTGCGTCGTGGGCCGGAGCATGTGTTCATCGACCCTGACGGATTCCTCGGAGAGCCGGAGTATGACCTCGGGGTGGCGCTGCGGGACCACCAGCGGGTGATCGACGACCTCGATCATCGCGAGGGAGTCGGTGCAGGGCGGCGCTGGCATGCACGGCTCGTCGCGCAGCTCGCGGAGCGGCTCGAGCTCGACGCGGAGCGGACCGCGGCCTGGGCAGGGCTCGAACGCGTCACCACCGCGATCCACCTGGCGAAACTGGGCTGGGCCGAGGAGTCCAGGGCCTGGCTGCGCACCGCGCAGCGGATGCTTCGGTGACCGCCAGACTCAGTTGTTGCGCGACTTCTTCTGCCGGATCAGGTCCAGCACGATGCAGCCGCCGATGACCGCCAGCCGCAGCTGAGGCGGCGCCGTCGGGTCCATCGCGAGCACATAGCGGCTGTGGCCGAGGAAGCCACGGGAGAGCCCGCCCCACTGCCGGGCGACCGTCGCGGCGACGAATCCCTCGACCTCGACGGTGAAGTCCATCCCCAGCATGTCCCCTTTGAGCTCGAGCGAGGGTCCGCCCACCACCGAGATCCCCACACGTGTCGAGAAGAGCGCGAAGTGACTGATCACCTCGGCGAGCGGAGCGCCCTCGGGGGTCGAGAGCTCGAAGCGGTCGAAGCCGATGCCCGGCGGATCCTGGACGTGCAGCAGCGGTGTGCCGTCGGCGTCGGCGACATCGAGCGCGCGGCTCCCTGCGAAGAGCCGTGACACCCCGCTTCCCGAGGTCGTGACGTGCCCGATCACCTGCTCGCCGGTGGCATCGAGGATGTCGAAGTCGTTGGACATGAACCCGGTGATCTGCTGCATCACCAGGGTGTCGTGGCCGAGGAGCACGGAGCCGGGAGCTGGGTTGGGCATAGGGGTGGGTGCGGAGGAGTCCATCGCCACAGTGTGCCAGGCGTCCAGGGCGCTACCGTGGTGCTCATGAACGTTGTGGACGAGTCTGCGCAGCAGGCCGCACTGGACATCTTCCTGCCCTCCCCGCCGCCCGACGTCGAGCAGCAGGAGGCCTTCCTCGACGAGGCCGCGGCCCTCGCGCTCGCCGGCCAGCCGATCACCGTCTACCTGCAGGACGAGGACGCCTGGGCCTTCGAGGAGTGCGAGCCGGTGCGTGCGCTGCTGGAGTCCGCAGGGGAATCCGCGCTGCCGGTGACGCTGCTGGGCTTGGACATCGTGGTCAGCTCCGTCTACCCCACCACGGAGCAGATGACGCGCTTCGCCCAGGAGGGAGGTGCACCGCGGGCACCCCGCTCAGCGGCGGCGTCGGCCTGCGGACCTGGCGGTGCTCCCGGCGCGGGCGCTGTTCCGCTGCCGCGCGAGGCGGGTGGCTTCGCGGCGCAGCTGCTGGGTGTCGCCCCGGCTCCGGCACGGCCCGAGGGTGGGCCGGACATCGGCGCACGACGGAACCTCATGGGCGGGGACCACGGCGACGGGCTGCCCGGCCAGGAGGCCCCGGCCCGCTGAGTCGCTCAGAGCGAGCAGGCCACCCCGTTGAACCCGTGGTTGCAGTAGCCGCCGGGATTCTTCTCCAGGAACTGCTGCTGCTCGGGCTCCGCCGTGTAGTACACGCCGTTGCCGGCCTCGGCCAGCGGTGACAGCTCGGTGGTGATCGCACCGCGACCGGCCTCGTCGAGCGCCTGCTGATAGCGCTGAGCGGAGCTGGCCACCACCTCGCCCTGTGCCGCGGATGTCCAATACACGGCGCTGCGGTACTCGGTACCGACATCGTTGCCCTGACGGTTGGCGGTGGTGGGGTCGTGCTGCTCCCAGAACTGTGTGAGCAGGGCGCGCAGCGTCGGCTCTCCACCGGAGTAGATGACGCGCACAGCCTCGGTGTGACCGGTCTTGGCGGAGAAGACCTCTTCATAGGTGGGATGCGGCGTATATCCGCCGGCATAGCCTGAGGAGGTGGTGTGCACGCCGGGGACCTGCCACGCGATGCGCTCGATGCCCCAGAAGCAGCCGCCGGCGAGGATGATCTCCTCGGTGCCCGCGGGCCAAGACCGCGGATCGACGGGGGAGTCCGGCCCGAGCATGTCGGTGCCGAGCACAAGGTGCTCGCGCGCGAGGGGATAGGGATAGCGGTCGCGGCCGGGAAGGGCGTCTTCCGGCGCGACCATCTCCTTCTTGTGCCCGTACAGGAGGTCCATCATCTGCCACATGCCCCTCACGGTAGTCCTCGCCGACCTGCCGTGGAGGTCTGGAGCGACGTGGAACACCTGGGTTCCGCCCAGGGCGTGACGCACGGCGTGACCCTTCCTCCCCACCACCCCTTCGTCCACATTCGGGATGCAGACCTGGTGCTGCCACGGAGCGGAGCGCACGCTTGTTCGAACAGCACGACAGCCCCGGACACAGTCGTCCAGGACCGTGACCAGGCGTGAAGGAGGGCAGAGGCATGAGCGCCAGCGCGATGCAGTGGACCACTGACCTCGAGCTCCTTCTCGACGCTGCACCGTCCCTGGAACAGCTCCCCAGGGGGCATGACGACGCCCTCATCGATCTCATCACCGCCATGGAGCACGGCAAGGCCCGCCTCGCCGCCGTGCAGGCGCAGGCAGAGACTGTCTTTCACGACTCTCAGATCCGGGAGCAGAAGCGCCTCGGGGTGCCGCGCGATGAGCTCGGACGTGGCATCGCCGACCAGATCGGTCTCGCGCGCAGGATCGCCCCCAAGCAGGCCTCCGATGAGCTTGCGCTGCGACGGATACTCGTCACCTCGATGCCGCGCACCACTGCGCTGCTCGGCGCCGGGAAGATCAGCGAGTGGGCCGCCCACATGGTGGCGGCCAATGTGGTGGTCCTCGACGACGAGGACCGTGCCACCATCGATGCCGAGTTCGAGGCCCGGCTCCCGAAGGTCACCGCAGGCCGCGCGAGCGACATCACGCGGGCGCGGGCTATGGAGCTCGACCCTGGAGCGGCGGTGGCTCGGAACCAGCGAGCGGTCAGCGGCCGACGGGTCACGCTGCGCCCCGCCGTGGATGGGATGTCGGTGCTGCGAGCGGTCCTCCCGGTGAAGGACGGCGTCGCCAGCTTCGACGCCCTCACTCGCGCCGCCAAGGCCGCCAAGAGCGGGGGTGATCCTCGGGGGAAGGGTCAGATCATGGCCGATACGCTCGTCGAGCGGACCACCGGGGTGGAGACCGTGGACGACGTTCCGGTGGAGGTCCAGCTGCTCATGACCGATCTGACGCTGCTCGGCGAGGACGTCGAGACTGCCTGGATGGGCGGGATTCCGATCCCTGGCCCGGTCGCTCGCGACATCGCCCTCGGCACCCGCACAGCGCCCTCCCGGCGCCAGCCGGATGTGCACGAAACGCCACCGTCTGAGCTCGGAGATGAGCCTGCCGCGCTCGCCCTGCCTGCCCTGCCTGTCGACGACGCCGAATCACGCTCCGCTCACGCGCACCCTGCCGAGCTGGCCGCGTCGGATGGACCGGCACTCGCCGGTTCGCCCGAACAGCCGATAGTGCCTTCGCCGCCGACCGAGGTGACCGCAGAGCCGTCGACCACTTCACCTGCCGGCCTGCCGAACGAAGCCTCCGCAGGCCCGAAGAATGTCATGCCCGCAGCACCGTCGGCCGGTCCTCCTGAGGAAGAGCTCGAGACCAGCCCACCGGATCCCGCGACGGCCGCAACAGATTCGCGGGAGGTGACCGAGGCGAAGCGCTGGATCAGACGCCTCTACACCGACTCGCCCACGGGCGATCTGACAGAGGTGGACGGCCGCCGTCGGCTCTTCCGCGGCGAGGTCCGACGCTTCATCCTCACGCGGGACCAGCGCTGCCGCACGCCCTTCTGCGATGCCGCGATCCATGACGTCGACCATGCGCACCGCCACGCCGATGGGGGCAGCACCGACGTCGGCAACGGCGTGGGCCACTGCCAACGGTTCAACCTGGCCAAGGAGATGCCCGGATGGACCTCGACCTTGGACCCCGCCGCCGATGAGGAACCAGGTCTGCTCACCATCGAGACGCCCACCGGGCACCGATATACCTCGACCTCGCCGCTGCTGAGGCGGCTCCTCGACGGGCCCGACGGAGAGCGGGCCAGGATCCTCCCGAACGCGCCGGAGGAGTCTCAGGACGCTCAGGGCCAGACGGACGCTCAGGCCCAGCCGGACGTTCAGCAGCGCACGGAGGACGAAGCGCCGCCGGACTTTGCAGCCTCAAGGTGAGGCGGTGACCCAGTGCTCTTTCGCTGCGATCTCACCGCTCGCGGGGCAGCACCGTGATGAACAGTCCGATCGCCGCGAGCACTCCGAGCACCATCATCCAGGGACCGAGCTGCACCCCTGCGAGCCCTGCCACCAGCAGCCCGCCCAGCAGGCTCAGGACGAGCACCGGGAGCAGCCCCTTGCCGGCGAGTAACCAGGCGCTGCGGGCAAACACGCCGTGCACGGGAATCGTCGCCGCGAGGGCGAAGGCGCTGTGCGCGATCAGCAGCAGGAGCCCGATCCCGGCGGTGCGCAGCATCGAGACCTCGCCCAGGCCGAGGACTCCCAGCACGATCCCCGCCGGTGCCAGCAGCCCCAGATCGGTGTCCGGGTTGCGGAACTGGAACAGGAGCCCCAGCGCGACCGTGAGGGTGATCAGGACGGTGCCGACGTGGGTGAACAGCCCCGTGACCCCGAACAGCATCAGCAGCGCGAACACCGTCGCGGCGGTGCCGGTGATGCGCAGCAGCCACTGCGTGGCGCTCACCTTCTGCAGCTCGAGCAGCCGCTGGGCGACGGGATCGACCACCTGTCCCATCCGCATCAGGACCTCCTCATCCGGGGCGCCGTACGGGCCGCCGAGAGTGACAGCAGCACGGGGGCGAGAGAGCTCGGACCTTCCCAGGCCGTGACCGGCACACCGGCTTCGCGCAGCTCGCGCACCGTCTTCTCGCGCAGCAGGCGGCGCATCGCCCAGGCTTCGGGCCAGAACCGGTCGGAGACCTTGCCATCGATACGCAGCGGCTTCCCGTGCAGCACCGAGGTGTCGCCGATGCTCGGCGGCAGGGTGTCGACCACGATGACGTCGGCCCCATGCGAGACCAGCACTCCGATCTGCGCGATCGTGTCCCGGCTCAGCAGCGGCGTGCACACCACGGTGAGGGTGCCCGAGCGCACCGAGCGCAGGCGCCGCGCCGGGCGCAGCGCGCCGGCATCCCGGCTGGCCCGTGACAGGGCGGCGGTCAGCACGCGCAGCTGGCGGGGACCGGAGCCGGGCGGCACCGGGCCGATGAGATGACCGATGTCGAACACCGAGACGCGGTCCCCGGCGGTGAGATAGTGACGGGCGATCGCCGAGGTCGCCCGGATGGTCATGTCCAGGCTGGTGGGCGCCTCCGCATCGGACCAGGGCGCGGGAGCGATATCCGCAATGGTGTCGGTGACGATCAGGACCTCGGTGTCCTGCTCGGTGAAGGTGGCGTTGGTGTGCAGCTCGCCGGTGCGGCTGGTGACGCGCCAGTTGATGCGATGCAGGCGGTCACCGGGGCGGAAGGTCCGCACCTCGGAGAGCGCGGTGCCATCGCCGCGGCGGCGGGACAGGTGCACCCCGCTGACCCCGATCGGGGTGGGCACCTCGACGGGGGCGTCGAGCACGGTGGAGGCGGGGACCACCTGCACCTCGGCAGGGGCGAGGGTCCGCTGGGCGCGGTAGGCGCCGAGTGCGTCGGCCACCAGCACGTGCATCGGGCCCACCCGGACCTTTCCCCAGCGCTGCGCGCTGACCCGCATCTGCAGCTCCCCGTCGCCGGCGAGGGAGCCGTGGCGCGGGGCGATGTCGGCGTGGGGCGGCATCGGCAGCGTCGCCGCGGTGAGCACCCCAGGGTCCGTGCGCACGGTGACGGCTGCGGTGCCACCCTCTTCGATGCTGCGGCGGTTCACCCGCTGCTGCGGATCCACCACCGCCCGCTCCTCACCGCGCAGGGTCCGTCGAGCCAGTGCCACCAGGGCCCAGACCAGCAACGGCAGCCCGACCAGGATGATGTCGGGCCGGCCCATGACCAGGGCGAGTGCGAGGGCGGCACCGCCGATGATCGCGGCCCGCACCAGCGCCGCCGTCGGCCGGGTCCGCAGCTCGATCTGCCGTGAGTCCCCGGAGCTCACGCCGAGGCCTGGGGGACCGGTTCGACCGCTGCGGGGACCGGCACCTGCCCGAGGACCGCGTCGACCACGCCGGCGCCGGTCGCGTTCTGGAGCCACAGCTCGGGCTTGACGGTGACGCGGTGGTCCAGCGCGGGATGGGCGAGTGCCTTGATGTCCTCGGGGACCACGTAGGAGCGCCCCCGGATCACCGCGAGCGCGCGGGCACAGGTGATCAGGGCGAGGGTGCCTCGCGGTGAGGCGCCGACCAGGGCGTGCTGGTGGCTGCGGGTCGCGGCGGTGAGCTCGACCGCGTAATGACCCACCGAGTCCTCGACGTGGACATCCTCGACGGCCTGCTGCACGCCGAGCAGCCCGGCGGCATCCAGCACCTCGGGCACGATCTGCTCCTCGCGGCGGCGATCGATGCGGCGGGAGACCACCTCCCACTCCTGTGCGGCGGTGGGATAGCCGAAGGAGAGTCGCAGCAGGAAACGGTCCAGCTGCGCCTCGGGCAGGGGATAGGTGCCCTCATGCTCGATGGGGTTCGCGGTGGCGAGCACATGGAACGGGTTGGGCAGCTTCCGGGTGGTGCCCTCGACGGAGACCTGCCGCTCCTGCATCGCCTCCAGCAGCGCGGACTGGGTCTTCGGCGGGGTGCGGTTGATCTCGTCGGCCAGCAGCAGTCCGGTGAACACCGGGCCCGGACGGAACACGAACTCGCCGGTGCGCTGGTCGAACACCTCGGCGCCGGTGAGATCCGCCGGCAGCAGGTCGGGAGTGAACTGGGCACGCTTGAAGGGCAGCCCGAGCGCCTGCGCGAACGACCTCGCGGCGAGCGTCTTGCCCAGGCCCGGGAGGTCCTCGAGGAGCACGTGCCCGCCGGCGAGGATGCCGGTGAGGACCAGTTCGAGGGACTCGCGCTTGCCGACCACGGCGGTCTCGACGGCGTCCAGCACGGTGGCGGCGGCAGCGGTGGCTTCCTGGGGCGACATCGCCCGGGGCGTGAGAGCAGTGGGGGTATCAGGGGTGGGGTCGGTCATCGGTCCCTCTCCTCGCGCGAGGCGAGCTCGGTCAGGCAGCGGTGCAGGGCACGTCGGTCGATGGGGCCGACGGGATGGGTCTCGGCATCGGGGTGGCGGGCGATCTCGAGCAGCCGCTCCAGGCCCGTGCTGAGTGCGGGGGCTTCGGGGTCGCGGGCACGTTCCTCCGCGATCTCGCCGAGCGTGCGGGCGAGGCCGCGGCTGGTCATGCGGCGGCTGGGCTGGGCGCCATGGGCGAGATCCTCGAGCCGGCGCACCCGCGTGTCCTGGGCATGGGGCAGCGCGTAGTCGGCGTCGAGATCGAGTTCGGGGGCATGGAGCTGATCGGCGCGGTCAGCGCCCTCGTCGATGATCCACCAGATCGCGCCGCAGGCCAGGCCCACGGAGAACAGGATCGGCAGCGGCAGGTACAGCCCGAACAGCGTGCAGATGAAGTACAGCACCAGGGCGAGCACCACGCCGATCGCCAGCTTCACCAGCAGCGGCAGCCAGGAACGGATCATGCGTAGCCCTCCTCAGCCGGGCCGTTCCCAGCCGGGCCGTTCTCCGTCGTGCCGCCGCCGAGATCCGCGGTCAGCCCGTCGAGCAGGGCGAGTGCCTCCTCGCGGTCCGACTCCACCAGGGGCTGGGGGTCGAACAGCGCCCGACGGTACAGATGTGCGAGCCGATCCAGCGCCGAACGGTCGAGGTCCAGGGCGCCGAGCACGGCGACGACGAACTCGAGCGTGGTCTGGGAGGGGGCGCGCCGCACCCCGGCCTCGGCGATCGCGCGCTCCAGCGCCAGCCAGGCCGCGATCACCGCGTCATGGGCGTCGACCACGGTGGACAGATGCGCACGGGCATCCTCGAGCGCGGCCATCGCCTGCTCGGCGGTGAGCTCATCCTCATCGGCGTATCCGGCCAGCGCAGGCGCAGGCCGGGCGAGCTTCCGCATCCGGTACGCCACCCAGATGGCGAGGGCGAGGAGGATCACACCGAGCACCACCAGGGCGATGATCAGCCCGGTGTTCGGACCGTCGGGATCCGGCGGCTGGGTGGGGAGGTCCTGGGTGGCCCAGTCCGGCTCGTTGTAGTCCTCACGAGCGGGAGCGAACTTGTACTCGCCCTCGGTCTCCCCGGTGTACACCGCGCCGGGGCCCCGGTCCGCGGCGGCGCCGAGGGCGACCAGGCCGATCGCGCCGAGGGAGACCACCAGCAGCAGCACCGCGACCAGACGGCGGTGGGCATCGACGCGGGGGGAGCTGTCCGTGCTGCGGGCAGCGTCAGCTCCGGCGTCGGCGTCGGCGTCAGCGTCAGCAGTGGTGGTGGTGCTGCTGCTGGCGCCGTTCCCGGTACTCATCGGACGGCCTCCTGCGCGGTTCCCTGGGCGGCGGGGCTCGGATGCGGGGAGGCGACGATCACGGACTGCTCCCCGCCGATGCGGGTGAGGATCAGGGTCGCGGATTCGTCGCCGAAGCGGCGCGGGCGCAGTTTGCGACGCAGCTCGTCGGGCTCCACGGCGGTGCCGCGCTTCTTGATCTCCAGAACGCCCAGGCGATGCTCCCGCAGGTAGGCGGTCAGCCGCTTGAGGCCGAAGGGCATCACGTCACGCACTGTGTAGCCCCGGACGAAGGGGGTGCTCACCAGGCGGTCGCCGGTGAGATAGGCGATCGTCTCATCCAGGGTGTGGGCGCCGAGGTGCTCGGCGAGAGTGCCGATCAGTCCGGCCCGGATCACGGCGCCGTCGGGCTCGTAGAAGTGGTCCCCGACCGTGCCCGGCGTGGGATCGCCGGCGGAGTCGACGCCCCGGTCCAGGCGGTGCGCACCGGCGTGGTCGATGAGCAGGGCGGAAGAGAGCACTCCCTCGCGTGCGAGCGGCCCGCACCAGGCGGCGGCCTCGAGGACCTGCCCGTGGTAGGACAGCCACTGGACCTCCACCTCGCGCGGCAGCGCCTCCCGGGAGACGGCAGGGCCGAGCTTCGCGCCGAGCGGTCCCAGCTCGTCGGCGGTGCCGAGCCGGCGCGCCAGGTCCAGGACAGCGGACAGCGGCGGCTCGTACTCCTCGGGGTCGTGCAGGCGCCGGGTGCCGCCGCGGGAGGGGGCTCGGCGGGCGGGATCCAGCCAGATACCGTCGGTCGACGTCGGGTCGTGCTCCGCGGCGTCACCCAGCTGGGCGCGCGCGTTCGGGAAGGGGCGCAGGTTCACGGTGGCCACGGTGACTGCCGCGGGATCGCGATCCACCGCCGTCACCTCGAGCCCCAGCCCCGCCATCGCCATCGAGTCACCGCCGATGCCGCAGCCGAGGTCGGCGACGCTGCCCACTGCGGCGCGCTGGAAGCGCTTGGCGTGGAGCGCCGCGATCGGCAGACGGGTGGCCTGCTCGAGACCGTGCGGGGTGAACAGCATGGAGGAGGCGAACTCCCCGAACTTGTCCGCAGCGCGTGCGCGCAGCCGCGACTGGGTCAGCACGGCGGCGACCAGCTCGGGGGAATGCCCGGCCTCACGCAGCTGCGTCGAGTGCCGCAGCACGTCGTCCTCACGATAAGGAGGCAGGGAGTTCAGCAGCGCCCAACCGCTGGGATGCAGCACCGGCTCCAGGGCACGGAGGGCGGCGTCGGCATCATCGGCAGAGGGCACAGGCATGAGAAAAGGGTACCTGCTGGACATGTGTCCGGGCTCACCGCCGCGAGCCGGTACGTGCCCCGCGGCTCAGGCGCCGATGTCCAGCACCAGCTTCCCGCGGGTGTGGCCCTCCTGGAGCCGCACATGCGCCTGGTCGATCTGACTCATGGGCAGCACCTCGGAGACCTCGAGCGGGTAGCGACCAGCGCGGATGCCCTGAGCCAGGCGGTCCAGCCGCTCCCGGCTCTGCACGATCGACGGGATCCTAGCCTCGATGCCCCGCTCGAGCGCCGGGGTGAGATCCGCGAGCGTGGGCAGGGCGACGATCCGGCCGCCGGGGGCGAGCTGGTCGAGGCTGGGCAGGAAAGTCGCGTGATAGTGGGTGTCGAGCACGACGTCGACCCCGCGGCCTTCCGTGAGGCGCTGCAGCTCGGAGCCCCACTCGCCGGTGTCATAGGGGATGGGCACCGCGCCGAGCTCACGGATCCGCTCGACGTTCGCGGACCGTCCGGTGGCATAGACGGCAGAGGCGCCGGCCTCGAGCGCCATCGGGATCAGCAGCTGTCCCACCCCGCCGCTGCCACCGTGGATCAGCACCGTCTCGCCCTTCTCGATCCCGGCGGTGTCCCGCACGGTGGCGATCGCGGTGAGTCCCACCAGCGCCAGCCCCGCCCAGCGCGGCAGGTCCTCCTCGGGGATCTCCCCGGGCACTGGGGCGAGGTCATCCGCCGAGATCGCGATCACCTCGGCGGCCACCCCGCGGTGATCGCCGGGGCCGCGCATCCCGAACACCCGCGTGCCCTCGGTGAGGCCGCGAGAGCCCAGCTCGGCCTGATCGAGCCCGGAGCCGGCCCCGACCACGGTGCCGACCATCTCCCGACCGGTGCCCGCCGGCAGCGGCAGATCCTTCGCCCGCCCGGAGGAGCCGTCGCGGATCTTGAAGTCCAGCGGGTTCAGGCCCGCGAACAGCACCTGAACGAGCACCTCGTCGGGCGCGGGCTCAGGGGTGGGGGCGTCGGTGTGCAGGGTCAGGACCTCTGGGCCGCCGAAGCGGTCGAAACGAATCTCACGCATGGACCCATCATGCACCCCGCACCTGGCAGTGGCCACGGCAGAAGGTCGATGGTCGGGTTCGCGGGGCCGGCGATGGGGGATCATGGAGCGATCGCCTGCCCGGACACTACCCCTGGAGGACCATGAGCGCCCACCGTCTCTCGCCGTGGCAGTGGCGTGAGCTCCTGACCCGCGAGATCACGCTGCCGCTCGAGACCGAGCAGGTGCCGCTCCAGCAGGCGAGAGGCCGGTATCTCGCCGCTGAGGTTCGCAGCCCCGAGGCGATGCCGGCCCTGCCCATCGCCGCGATGGACGGCTTCGCCGTGCGTCGTGCGGACCTGAAGGCGCCGGGCGCCACCACCCTCCCGGTGAGCACCGAGATCCCCGCCCGCCCCGGTCAGGTCCGAGCCCTGGCGCTCGGCACCGCCGCCCGGATCATGACCGGCGGAGCGGTCCCGGCAGGAGCGGACGCCGTGATCGAGGTCGAGGCGACGGATGCCGACCCCTTCGGACGGGTCCCCGCCGCCGTGACCCTCACCCTCGATGCCCTTCCCGCCGCCGGGCGCCACGTGCGCTTCCCCGGCGAGGAGGTCGCTGCGGACGAGCTGCTCGCCGGGGAGGGAGACCTCGTGGGACCGGGACTGGTAGGACTGGCCCGCGCGCTCGGACTCGCCCAGCTGCCGGTGCGCCGCCGCCGCCGGGTGACCGTGGTGGTCACCGGGGACGAGCTCGCCGCTGAGGCGACTGCGATCGGCAGCGTGCGCGAATCCAACGGCACGATGCTCGCCGCGGCGTTGGAGGTCGACGGCGCGCAGGCACTGCCCCCGCTGCACAGCAGCGACGACCACACCCAGCTTCGTGAGACGCTCACCAGGGCCGCGGCGGAGTCCGACCTCGTGCTCACCACCGGCGGGATCGGCCACGGCGCCTTCGACGTGGTCAAGACCCTGCTCGGCGAGCACGGCAGCAGCACCTCCCGCTTCGAGCATCTCGCACTGCGCCCCGGCGGACCGCAAGGGTGGGGACTGCTCCGCGGCGGGGTGCCCGTCGTCCACCTTCCCGGCACCCCGGTGGGGGCATTGGTCGGCTACCACCTGTTCATCCGTCCCCTGCTGGTGGGGGAGCGCGCCGCCCCGCGCAGGATGCCGCTCGGCGACACCGCCGCAGATCACGGGCATCGCCGACCCGGCACTGTGTATGCGCTGCCCGGGAGGCTGCGCCTCGGGGCCGACGGCCGGGAGGTGGTCGACCTGCTGCCCGGGCGGCGCCTTGCCCCCTATGGGCGAGCTGATGCGATCGTGCTGCGCAGGGACATCGACGCCGCGGACGGCACGGTGGCCGTGCTCAGGATCTGAGCCGCCCCTGCATTACCGTGGCTCCATGCCGTCCACCAGCCCAGCCCCCGTTCACGATCCGGGAGGCACCCTCCACCTGCGCCCTCACGGGGCGACAGTGCTCTGTGCGGTCGTCGGGCTGCTCGGTCTCGGTCTTGCCATCGACGCAGTAGTCCGCGCGGGCTGGCAGGGTGTGCTGACCCTGCCGGTGCTGCTGCTGATCATGGCGCTGGTGTGGATGGTGCTGTGGGCACCGCGGGTGGTCCTCCACGAGGACTCCGTCGAGGTGCGCAACATCGTGGTCACCCACCAGATCCCCTTCGCGATGATCGAAGAAGTGCGGGTCGGCGCGATGCTGCGCCTCGAGACCGCGGGCCGCGACGGCACGACGAAGACCATCACCGCCTGGAACGCCCCGGCGCTGAGCCGGGATGCGCCCTGGCGGCGGCAGGCACAGATCCATGAGCAGGATCTGCGCGGCCGACGGCTCACCCCGCAGGAGCGCCTGGTCAACGACCAGCAGTCCAGCCGGTCCGCCGTGATCAAGCTGCGCTGGGAGCGCTGGCAGGACCGCCGCGAGGGGCAGCCGGGACAGCCCGCGCTGGACCGCGCAGCCGGGACCGACGCTGACACCGGCGCGGTGATGACCACGCGGCCCAACATCGTGCAGATCGCGGTGGTGGCGGTGTTCGCGGTGTTCGCCGTGGCGCGCATCGTGCTGTGAGCCACAGAGCCTGCTGACGCGGGCACCACACGCTCTGCGTGGCACAGAGAAGGGGCCGAACCGCTGCTGCGGTCCGGCCCCTGCTCTTGAGAGTTCGTCGATCAGACTGAATCTTCCGCCTGGTCTCCTGTCCCTCGCAAGCTCGCGATACGTCGATCAGGCCTTGATACCGACCTGGGTCCAGTCGGTGGTCTCGAACTGCGAGGCACCGGTGTTCACGACGCCGTTCTTCACCGCGAAGATGATCGGAGTCGCGTAGAAGGGGATGACCACGAAGGACTCGGCGATGATCGTCGAGATCTCATTGGCGACCTTGCGACGCTCCTCCTCATCGAAGGCACCCTTGATCTGCTCATTGAGCGGCCCGAGGCGATCGTCGGCGAAGCCGGTGTAGTTCTGACCCGACTCGAGCGGGTACATGAGGTTCACCGAGGAGGTCTCGGGGAAGGCGGTGCCCACCCACGAGAAGGTCACCATGTCGAAGGACTTCGGCATGACGTAGTCGGGGAAGTAGCCGTCGGACGGCACCGTCTGCAGCTCGACGTTGAAGCCGATCGCGTTGAGGTTCGTCTGCACCTGACGGGCACGGTCGGAGTTCGACTTGGTGTCCGCGGGAATGATGACACTGAGGTCCAGCCCCTTGCCGTCCTTGGTGCGCTTGTCGCCCTCGAGCGCCCAACCGGCCTCGTCGAGGATCTTGCCCGCAGCCTCGGGGTCGAAGGTGAGGCTGCCCATGGACTCGTAGGAGTCCTGGTAGCCGTCCTGGCCGGGCATGTAGACGAAGTTGTCGACCAGCACGATCGGGGCCTCGAGCGGGCCCACCACGGCGCGGCCGATGGCGTCGCGGTCGATGCCACGAGCCATCGCCTCGCGGACCTTGACGTCCTCGAGGAGGCCGTCGCCGCCATTGACGTTGATCGTCAGGTGCGTCCAGGTCAGGCCGTTGGTGGCCTGGATGGTTGCATCCGAACGGGTCTTCGCCTGGCTGAGCACGTCGCCGGTGCCGACTTCGAGCCAGTCGATCTCGCCGTTGGCGAAGGACTGGGGCTGGGTGGTCTGGTCGACGACCTGGAAGATGACGGTCTCCAGCTTCGGCGCACGACCCCACCAGTGCTCGTTGCGCTCGAGGGTGACCACGCCGCCGCCCTGGTCCATGGTCCCGACCTTGAAGGGGCCCTTGCCCGGGGTCGGGCCATCGGCGAAGCCGGTGTTGAAGGTCTCCGGGTCGGCGTACACCGACGCCGGGGACACGGGGTGGAGCACGGTGATCCAGTCGATGAACGGGCTGGAGAATACGATCTCTGCGGAGTACTCGTCATCGGTCTGGGTGATCGACTCGATCTGGTCCCAGCCCACGGTGGAGACGACGAGGAACTCCTCGTTGGTGCCGTTCAGCGCCTTCCACTGCGCGATGAGGTCCTCGACCACGATCGGGGTGCCGTCGTCCCACTTCCCGTTCGGGTTGAACTTGACGGCGATGGTCTGCGGGTCCTCGGAGGTCATCTCTGCGGACTCGATGTAGTCGGGGTTCAGCGACTTCTCACCGGTCTCGGAGAGGATGAGCTCGCCGCCACCTCCGCAGGGGTCGGCGATGTCGGAGGTGTCGGCGTTGTTGCCGTCGACCTGGCTGCGGTTCCAGTTGGCCGGGAAGGTGAGGATGGCCTTGCGCAGGGATCCACCGTCGGGGACCTGGTCGTACTCCATGCGCTCCCAGGCGGTCGAAGGCAGCTCCCCCTGTTCCTCCGCAGCCTTGTCGTTCTCCTCAGCAGCCTGCGACTGCTGCTCCTCCTCGGTGGCCTGGCCGCCGCACGCGGCGAGGGCGGCGGCGGAGCCGACCACGCCGGTTCCGGCGAGGAAAAGACGACGAGTGCTCGTGATCTTCATGGGTTTCTCTCTTCCTGGGTGAGATGTGCTGCTCGGCACGGGGTCTCGGGGTCGTGGGGTGGGTACTGCGGTTCTGGGGGCGCTGGACGCGGCGCGTCAGTCGCCGGGGGTGGGGGACAGGGCGGAGATGTCCACATCATCGAGCCGATGGATCTCCTCGACGTGATGGCAGGCCACCTTGGACTTCCCGTGCACGATCGCTGCCGGATCATCGCCGAGGCACTGCGCCTGGCGGGTCTCGTCGAGCATCCGGAACAACGGGCAGCGCGAGGCGAAGTTGCAGCCGGGGATGTCCTCGGTGGGGCTGGGGAGGTCTCCCGTGAGCAGGATCCGTCGGCGTTCACGCTCGATCGTCGGATCCGGCACCGGCACCGCGCTCATGAGCGCACGGGTGTAGGGGTGACGAGGGGTCTCGTACACCTCCTGCACCGGGCCGTACTCGACGATCCTGCCCAGGTACATCACCGCGATCTTGTCGGCGATCTCCCGGACGATCGCGAGGTCATGCGCGACGAACAGATAGGACAGTCCCATCCGGTCGCGCAGATCCTCGAGCAGGTTGACGACGCCGGCCTGGACCGAGACGTCGAGGGCGGAGACCGGCTCGTCGAGCACCAGCACCTTGGGGTTGGTGATCAGCGAGCGGGCGATGCCGATGCGCTGGCGCTGACCGCCCGAGAACTCGTGCGGGTAGCGGTCGGTCATCTCCGGGTCCAGGCCCACCAGCTCGAGCATCTCCACCACGCGGCGGTCGCGTTCGGCGCGGGGGACCTTATGGACCGTCAGCGGCTCCGCGACGATGTCGCCGACGGGCATGCGCGGGTCCACCGCCGCCATCGGGTCCTGGAAGACGATCTGCACGTCCTGGCGCATCGCCAGCCGTTCGCTCCGGGAGAGCGTGCTGACGTCCTTGCCCGTCACCTCGAGGCTGCCGCGCTGCGGGCTGACCAGCTCCATGATCTCGAGCGCGGTGGTGGACTTGCCCGAACCGGACTCGCCCACCAGGCCCAGGGTCTCGCCCGGCAGGACTTCGAAGTCCACTCCGTCGACGGCCTTGACCTTGCCGACCACGCGGCGGAACACCGACCCCTTGTACAGCGGGAAGTGACGGATCAGATCCTCTGCCCGGACCACCGGCTCCAGGCCGGTGGAGTCCTTGACCGCACGCTCCTCGTGCGGGGGGCGCGGGAAGATGTCCGAGGGCTTCAGAGTGCCCGCAGCGATCTCGTCGGACCGGTGGCAGGCGACCTCGCGGCCGTCGCCGAGCTCCGCGAGGAGCTCCGGCTCGGTGGTGCGGCAACGATCCTGGACCGCCGGGCAGCGATCCGCGAACGGGCAGCCCACGGGCAGGTTCGCGAGGTTCGGCGGTCGCCCCTCGAGAGGCACCAGCCTCTCCTTGCCAGCGGTGAGCATGTTCGGCACCGAGCGCAGCAGGCCCATCGTGTACGGCATCCGCGGGGAGTGGAAGACTTCCTCGACGGGGCCCTTCTCGACGAGCTTGCCCGCGTACATCACGGCGACGCGGTCCACATTGCCGGCGACCACGCCGAGGTCGTGGGTGATCAGCACGACGGCTGCGCCGGTGACCTCCTTGGCCTTCTGCAGGACCTCGAGGATCTGCGCCTGGATGGTCACATCCAGCGCGGTGGTGGGCTCGTCCGCGACGATCAGCGCCGGGTCGTTGGCGATCGCGATCGCGATCATCGCGCGCTGGCGCATACCGCCGGAGAATTCGTGGGGGAAGGCTTTGACACGACGCTCCGCCGCGGGGATCCCGACGATCTTCAGCAGCTCGACGGCGCGCTTCTCCGCGCTGCGCTGAGGGATGCTCTTGTCGTGGAGGGTCAGCGCCTCCACGATCTGCTGGCCCACGGTGTAGACGGGCGTCAGCGCAGAGAGCGGATCCTGGAAGATCATCGCCATCTCGCGGCCGCGCAGCTTCGACAGCGCACGGTCGCTCATCCCCAGCAGCGACTCACCGCGGAAGGTGATGTCGCCGGTGATCTTCGCGGAGGACGGGAGCAGTCCCATCACCGCGAGGGAGGAGACAGACTTCCCGGAGCCGGATTCGCCGACGATGCCGAGGAACTCGCCCTCGTCCACGGTGTAGTCGACGCCGCGCACGGCGCGGACGCCGCCCTTCGCGTTCGGGAAGGTGACGGTCAGGTCCTTGACCTGCAGCAGTGGCTCAAGCACGGTTCACCTCACTGGTGGGGTCGATGGCATCGCGCAGGGCGTCGCCCACGAGCGCGACTCCGGTCAGCAGGGCGATCAGGAACGATGCGGGGATGATGAACAGCCAGGGCCGGGAGACCGCAGCGCCGGTGCCGTCCTGCAGCAGGGTTCCCAGGGAGACGTCTGGAGCCTGGATCCCCAGGCCGAAGAAGGACAGCGAGGTCTCGGCCAGGATCGCGCCGGCGACGCCGAGGGCGCCGTCGATGATCAGCAGCGAGGCGACGTTGGGGATGATGTGGCGGCGCAGGATGGTCGGGGTGCTCACGCCCATGTAGCGGGCGGCCTTGACGTACTCGCGCTCCTTGAGCGACTTGGTCTGGTTCTTCACGATCTGGGCCATGATCATCCAGCTGAACAGGCCGATCGCGATGACCAGCAGGCCCCAGGCGGGCATGAAGCCGAGCCACTGGATCGCGCCGGGCAGGTTGCTCGGATCAGCGATCGCGGGGGAGACGATCATCAGGACGTAGAAGACCGGCAGCACCAGCAGCAGGTTGATCAGCCAGTTCGTGAACATCTCGAACGGCCCGCCGAGATAGCCGGCCAACGACCCCATGACCGCCGCGACCAGCGTGGCGGTGGGGGCCGCGAGGAAGCCGATCAGCAGCGAGGTGCGCAGCGCCGAGGTCATCGAGGCGTACAGATCCACCCCGATCGCATCCGTGCCGAAGAAGTGCTGCGCGCTCGGCGGGGAGTTGAAGTTGAACGAGTCCTGCTGACCCTGGGTGTAGATGTTGAAGAAGTCGCCGAAGAGGGCGAAGGCCACGATCGCGGCCACGATCGCGCCGCCGATGTAGAAGTTCGGCTTGCTCTTCAGACGGCGCCATACCAGGCGGCCACGAGAGATCGGGCGGTGCGCCTGCTGCGGCGAGGCGGGTGAGCCACCGGCCGAATCGGCGATCAGGCTCGCCGTGGGCTCGATGTCCTCGGCGAGATCGGCGCTGTGGTCAGCGGGCTGCTGTGCGTTCATCGACATGTCAGACCCTCACTCTCGGGTCGAGCGCCGCGTACAGCACTTCGGACAGGGTGGAGCTGAACAGCAGCAGGATCGCGGTGAAGCAGACGTTGCCGGCCAGCGCATTGACGTCGGAGGTCTGGACGGCGACGATGCCGTATTTCCCCATGCCCTCCCACGAGAAGATGATCTCGAGGAACGCCGAGCCCGCGACCAGGGTGCCGAAGCTGTAGGCGAAATAGGTCGACATCGGGATCAGCGCGACGCGCACCCCGTGCTTGACCAAGGCATGGTTGCGGGTGGCGCCCTTCGCCCGGGCAGTGCGGATGAAGTCGCTGCCCAGCACGTCCAGCATCAGCGAGCGCTGATAGCGGGAGTAGCCGGCCGCGCCGAACAGCATCAGCGCGATCGTGGGCAGCAGCAGATGCACGAACCCGTCCCATAGCTGGGGGAAGAACCCTGTGATGCCAGGCGTGTAGGACCCGGTGAAGCGGATCACCTGGAAGCCCAGCAGCTGGTTGAAGTTCGTCGCCAGGATCATCAGGATCACGCCGCCGACGAAGGTCGGGGTCGAGATCAGGATGAAGGAGGCGTAGGAGACGATCTGGTCGGATGCCTTGTACTGCCGCACCGCGCCCCAGACGCCGAGGGTGACGCCGAGGAGCGCAGCCAGCAGAGCGCCCAGCAGGAGCAGGCGGAGGCTGGTCCCGGCGCGTCCGACGATCTCGTTGATGACCCAGTTCCCCTGGAGGTCCTGACCCAGCTTCTGCGAGAGCGGCTCGAACAGGACGCGTTCGATCCACCACCAGGTGCGCAGCAGCACCGGGTCCTTGTCGTTGACGCCGTAGGCGCTGAGGATGCCGTCGACCGACTCCTCGGGGATCGGAGGGTTGACCCCGAGGTAGCGCCGGCGCGGGTAGAAGAAGAGGCTCGCGGCGATGTACGAGAACACGGTCGCGATCACCGTGAGGATCAGGTAGTTGACGAACCGCCGCAGGATGTACTTGGTCATGCACGGACTCCCGAGATGAGATTCGGGATCATCGCACCGGGGACGCCGAGCATCCGGGCGCCCTCACGGCAGCTCAGACGACTCCAGGCAGACGAAGGTGATCGCATCGTCAGAATTCCTCACATGATCGGTGCTCGGTCCGCAACCGCGCGGGTCCTCTGAGCAGGTTTCTGCACTGTAGGTCACTCGGACACGCATCTTCGCGCCGGGATCGGCTCCATGGCCGAATCGTTATCCACCTGCCACAGTGCGTGGCCGTGGGGGAGACTACCTCACATGGTGGAAAGACATGGAGATTTCGAGAGGTCTGTGCATATCGAAGGTTCCCGAGCGGTCACTTCGCCCGGCACAGGGGAGCGGCCTTCGCCCGGGGCGGCACGGCGACCGGAGTCCGGACGTGGACGCGGGCTGCCGGACATCGGCGACCTCGCGATCGCACCGGCTGCGGAGGTGGCGGCGGGGCTCCCGGAGCGCTACCTCCGCCAGATGCGCCTGCCGCAGCTGGGCGCCCTCGGGCAGCGGCGGCTTGCCGCCTCACGGGTCGCGGTGATTGGCGCCGGCGGCCTCGGAGCGCCGGTGCTCTCCTATCTGGCCGCGGCCGGGATCGGGGAGATCACGGTGTTCGATCCGGATACCGTTGACACGACCAACCTGCACCGGCAGGTGCTCTTCGGCGATGCGGACGTGGGCCGCTCCAAGGCGATCGCCGCGGCAGAACGGCTGCAGGCGCTGAACCCGGAGATCTCCGTGCGGGCGGAGGTCGAGACGGTCACCCCCGCCAATGCGCTCGAGAAGCTCTCCGGCCACCATCTCGTGCTCGATGGCACCGATAACTTCCCCACCCGCTATATGGCCTCCGACGCGTGCGAGATCCTCGACCTCCCCCTGGTGTGGGGATCGATCCTGGCGTTCTCCGGACAGGTCAGCGTGTTCTGGGGAGCGAGCGGCCGCGGGGTGACATACCGCGACGTGCACCCGGTCCCGCCCCGGCCCGGGGAGGTCCCCAGCTGCTCCGAGGCCGGAGTGCTCGGGATGCTGTGCGGGGTGATCGGCGCGACCATGGCGATGGAGGCGGTCAAGGTCCTGGCCGGCCTCGGGGACGTGCTCTTCGGCCGCCTCGCCCTCTATGACGCGCTCCGCGCCCGCTGGGACGAGCTGCCGCTGGCCCGGGACCCGCAGCGCCTCGCGGTGAGCGAGGTCGAGGACGTGATGGTGACCTGCGGGCTGCCGGGGCCGACGGGGCCCGCGACCGATGAGCTCACCGTCGCCGAGCTGCCGGCGCTGCTGGCCGCCGGGGTGCGGGTGATCGACATCCGGGAGGCTCATGAACTGGCCGGCGGGATGGTGCGCGGCGCCGAGCACGTGCCGATGGCCGAGCTGCTCGCGCAGCACGGACCGACGGACTCGTCGAGCGCGTCAGCGGCGCTTGAGGGCACCGTGCTCTACTGCGCGGCCGGCTCACGTTCGGCGAGCGCGCAGCAGGTGCTGGCGGGGAGGGGCATCTCCGTGCGCTCGCTGCGCGGCGGCTTCGGCGCAGTGGAGGGCAGCGGGATCGCGGTGACGCTGCCGGAGTGACTGCGCCGCCAGAGTGACTGCAAGGTCGCGCTCGGAGTGCGCCGCGAGAGGGTTCACCCTCCGGCGAAGGGCGGGAGCACATCCATCCGGTCGCCGCCAGCGAGAACCTGGGTGCGGTCCGTGCAGGCCACGGCGTTGATCAGGAAGCTCGAGCGGCCGATCACGCGGGCAGCCTCCGCGGAGGCATCTGCCAGCAGCGCGTCCACGGCGTCCTGCACGGTCGCCGCCCGGACGGTCGTGGCGTCGGCCCCGTATTCGGCGGCGGCCCCCGCGAACAGCCGCACGGCGATGCGCGGTGCGGTGGCGGGGGAGCCCTCGGTGGTCCCGCCGGTGGTTCCCTCGGTGGTGATGTCGATGCTGGTCATCTCGTCCTCTCTCAGCCGCCGATCGCGCTCATCGGGCGCTCCGGCTGCACGAAGTCCTCGCGGTCCATGCCGTGACCGGCCTTCTTGCCCCACTGGGCGGCGCGCCAGATCTCGGCGATGGTCTCGTCCTCGGCCCCGGAGCGCAGCGCGCCGCGCAGATCCGTCTCCTCACGGGAGAACAGGCAGGTGCGTACCCGGCCCTCGGCGGTGAGGCGGGTGCGTCGGCAGTCGGCGCAGAAGGGCCGGGTGACCGAGGCGATGATGCCGACCCGTCCGCGATGGCGACCGGTGGCGCGGTCCTCGACCTCGAACAGCTCCGCCGGTGCACCGTTCCGGGCCTCGGCCACCGGGGTGAGGACGTAGCGGGGGGCCAGCAGTGCCTGCATGTCGCCGGCGGTGAGCATCGAGCTGCGGTCCCAGATGTGGTCCGCATCCAGCGGCATCTGCTCGATCACGCGCAGCTGCAGATCCCGGTCCAGGCACCAGTCCAGCAGATCAGGCAGCTCATGGTCGTTGACGCCGGGCAGGAGGACAGCATTGACCTTGATCGGGTCGAGCCCGGCCTGCCGGGCACCCTCGATCCCGTCCAGCACCCGGTGCAGCAGCGGGCGTCGGGTCAGCCGCTCGAAGGTCTCGGACACCACGGAGTCGAGGGAGACGTTGATCCGGTCCAGCCCCGCTTCGCGCAGTGGTGCGGCGCGATGGTCCAGGCCGATCGCATTGGTGGTCAGCGAGATGTCCGGGCGCTGGGGGAGCGCGGCGACGCCCGCGATGATCTGCTCGAGATCGGGGCGGGTCAGCGGCTCGCCGCCGGTGAAGCGCACCTGGTCGATGCCCAGGCGCTCCACCCCGATCCGCACCAGGCGCACCACCTCGTCCACGCTCAGCAGCTGATCCTTCTTCAGGAACGTCATCCCGGACGCGGGCATGCAGTAGGTGCAGCGCAGGTTGCAGAAATCCGTGAGCGAGAGGCGGAGGTCCGTCGCCTCCCGGCCGAACCGGTCGGCGAGAGCAGGCGTGTCAGGACGGTCCGAGGTGTCGGGCAGCTCGGACGCGGTCTCGTCGGTCCTGCGTGGTGTCGGCATCCCCAGCGAGATGCGGCGCGATGCCATCTGCTCACCCCTTTCCGTCCGGGCCCGGCGACGCCGGGATGTCGCTCCAGGATAGGGGGCGCACCGGCGCGGGGGGCAGGGACCTCGGACGCACACCGGTCGCAGGGGCGGTGCGGTCCGGTCGGCACGGGCGCCGTGGCGACCTCCGCGGCGCCGGGGCTGGACCCGGCGCGCCATACTGGTGAGGCGTCACGGAGACGCCCGAACGTGCAGACGGGAGCGAGTGCAGATGTCCGGTGCCCAACGGATCCCCCTGGCCGATCATGTGGCCGATGCCGTCGCCCTGCTCGGCAGCATCCGCACCACCGAGGTGATCCCTCTGGACGGCCGCGCGGTGGGGCGGGTCGCCGTCTCGGAGCGACGTGCGCTGGTGGACGTCCCCGGTCACGACAATTCTCAGATGGATGGCTTCGCCCTTGCAGCGGGTGACCTCGAGGGGCCTGGCGTGCGCGTGACGCTCCCGCTGGGGCCGACGATCGCCGCTGGGGACGAGCCCGCCGTGCTCGCACCCGGCACCGCGCGAGCGATCATGACCGGTGCACCCATCCCGGCGGGCGCGGAGCTGGTGATCCCCGTCGAGGAGAGCGCCGAGGGGCGCTTCGCAGCTGCCGAGAGTGTGCCTGCTCAGAACCCGGCCGCGACGATCACGCTCACCCCCTCCTCCATCATGACCGGCCGGTTCGTGCGCCGTCGCGGCTCCGACACCCGCCGCGGGGACACCGTGCTGCGCGAGGGCCGCCTGCTCACCCCGGCCCGGATCGCCCACCTCGCCGCCTGCGGGGTGGGGGACGTCGAGGTCGACGTCCCGCTGCGCACGATGGTGCTCTCGACCGGCACCGAGGTGCAGTCCCGGGACCCCCGGAACAGCGGAGCGCCCGCCCCCGGCGGCGTCTTCGACGCCAACGGTCCCGGGCTGGCAGCCGCCCTCACCGACGCGGGAGCCGAGGTGGTGCACGTCGGTGCGGTGCCCGACGATGCCGACGCCCTGCTCACGCATCTGCGCCGGGAGATCCGGGCACTGAACATCGATCTCGTGGTCACCAGCGGCGGGGTGAGCATGGGCGCCTTCGAGGTGGTCCGCCACGCGGCCGGGCGCGACGGCGTCACCCTCGCCTTCCCGAAGGTCGCCCTGCAGCCGGGCGGCCCCCAGGGCATCGGCTTCCTGGACGTGGACGGGCGCCGGGTCCCCTGGCTGGCCTTCCCCGGCAATCCCGTCTCCGCGCTGCTGAGCTGCGAGCTGATCGCCCGGCCGGCCCTCGGCGCACCCGCTCGTCGTCGGCTGCAGCTGGCGGTGCAGCTCGAGGCCGAGGAGTCCTCGCCGCCTGCGGTGGATCAGTACCGTCGGGCCCGGGTGCTGCCTTCGGGCCGGGTGCGCCTGGTGGGCGGTGCCTCCTCCCACCTGATCGGCGGCTATGCGGCTGCTGATGCGTTGGTGCTGGTCCCGCGCGGTACCAAGACCGTGCGTGACGGCGACCAGCTCGAGACCCTGCTGATCCCTGGAGGAGACTCATGAACGACGTCGCTGCCGACGGCACCACCGGTGACCTGTCCCATGTGCGTGCGGACGGCTCCGCCCACATGGTCGACGTGACCGACAAGGCTGTCACCTCCCGAGAGGCGAGCGCCCGAGCCGTGCTGCGCACTCGGCCCGACGTGGTCGCCCGCATCGCCGAGGGGAACCTGCCCAAGGGCGAGGCCCTGGCCACGGCTCGGATCGCCGGGATCATGGGCGCCAAGCGCACCCCGGAGCTGATCCCGCTGTGCCATCCGCTGCCGCTGTCCGGAGTGGAGCTGGACCTGGTGCCTCGCGAGGACCGGGTGGAGATCACCGCGCGGGTGCGCACCAAGGGCGTCACCGGGGTCGAGATGGAGGCGCTGACCGCTGCCACGGTGGCCGCGCTGACCGTCTACGACATGATCAAGGCCGTGGACCATCTCGCGACCATCGAGGGCATCCAGGTGCTCGCGAAGTCCGGCGGCAAGAGCGGTGACTGGACGCGTGAGTCGGCGGCGCGCCCGGAACCCGCGGGGCAGGACGGGACGGCAGGACGCCCGGGGCTGCCTGCGGGACCGGGGGCGGACCGCTGATGGTGAAGCACATCCCGGCCCGTCGCACCGATGAGGACTGCACCGTGCGCGAGGATTCGGCGCCCGCGCCGCTGCTGAAGGGCAGCGCCCGGGTGATCATCGCGTCCACCCGGGCAGCCGACGGCACCTATGAGGACCGCACCGGCCCGCTGCTGGTGCAATGGCTCAGCGAGCGAGGCCTCCAGCAGGTCCAAGCGCGCATCGTCAGCGACGGACCCGAGGTCGGAGCCGCCCTCGCCGAGGCGATCGCGGAGGGGATCGACATCGTCGTCACCTCCGGCGGCACCGGCATCAGCCCTACCGACGTCACCCCCGAGCAGACCGCCCCGCTGATCGAGCGCGAGATGCCCGGCATCCTCGAGGCGGTGCGCCGGCTCGGAGCCCGGAAGATCCCGACCGCGCTGCTCAGCCGCGGACTGGCCGGCATGGCCGGGCGCAGCTTCGTGGTGAACCTTCCCGGTTCCCGCGGGGGAGTGCGCGACGGAATCGAGGTGCTCGACCCGATACTCGACCATCTGCTGGAACAGCGCGACGGAGGCGACCACGCATGAACGGCACTGGACCTACCGGGACCACTGGAAGCACTGGACCTACCGGAACCACCGCGGACCCGACCCGTGGCACCACGCCCTTCGGCACTGCATCCTCCGGAGCCGCACCCTCCGGCACCACACCCTTTGGCACTGCGCCCTTCGGCGCCGCGCCTTCCGGCATTGCGGCGGAGCAGCTCCGCATCGCTGGGGATCCCGCGATGGGCGACGGCGCAGAACGGGCCCGGCTCGCCGAGGTCCGCCGGGACGAGATCACGGTGGCTCAGATGATCCAGGCGGTGACCGATCCACGCTGCGGCGCCGTGGTCACCTTCGATGGAGTGGTGCGCGACCACGACGGCGGGCGGGGCGTCGAGCGCTTGGAGTACTCCGCCCATCCCACCGCCGGGGAGGTGATCGCCCAGGTCGCCCGGGAGATCGCAGAGCGTTATCCCGATATTCTCATCGCCGTCGCCCACCGGTTCGGTCCGCTCGAGATCGGCGACTCCGCGCTCGTCTGCGCCGTCGCCGCACCGCATCGCAAGCAGGCCTTTGTCGCCTGCGACGAGCTGGTCGACACCGTCAAGCAGCGGGTCCCGATCTGGAAGCACCAGGTCTTCGACGACGGCGAGAGCGAATGGGTCGGCGCGCTGGGCTGAGTCCGGCCAGCAGGCCCTGGGCTGAGTTCGGCCAGCAGGAGGCGCCCGTCGGCGCACTTCGCGGGCTTCACCTGCCGGACACCCGCGATGGCTACGGTGCTCCCATGCGCATCCTGCACCTGACCGACACCCATCTCTACGGCGATCCGTCGGCCCGCCATTACGACCGCATCGACACCACCGCCGCCCTGGCCGGCGTGCTGACCCGCCTCGAGGGCTTGCGCGACATCGATGTGGTGGTCCACACCGGGGACGCCTCCGAGGACGGCACCGCGGAGAGCTACCGCCTGCTGCACGAGATCCTCGATCCTTTCGCGGCGTCGCTCGGGGCGCCGCTGGTCGTCGTGATGGGCAACCATGACGTCTCCAGCGTCTACAGCGAGGAGATCGACCCCGGTCAGCACCTCGCCTCCCGCCAGGACCGGGTGGTGCAGGTGGGCGGGGGCGGCCGCGTGGTGGTGCTGGATTCGAGCGTCCCCGGGGCCGGCTACGGACACCTCGAGCCGGCACAGCTCCAGTGGCTGCGGGACGTGCTGGCCGAGCCCGTCGCCGCCGGGACGGTGCTCGCGATCCATCATCCCCCGCTCGTGGGAGCGACCACCCTGCTGCGCGGACTGGACCTCGACGGGCTCGACGAGCTCGCCGCCGTGCTCGAGGGGACGGACGTGCGCATCGTGCTCTCCGGCCACTACCACCACGAGATGAACGGGGCGATCGCCGGGATCCCGGTCCACGTTGCCCCGGGGATCACCAATGTGGTGGACCCCGTCACCGCAGCTGCCAGCGAGAAGGCGCTGGCGCTGTCCGGCGCGAGCGTGGTCGAGCTCGGCCAGGGTGCGCCGCGGGTGTTCAGCTCTGTGTTCCCGAACCTGGGGGATACCGCAGAAGACGCCGAGGTCCCCGTCTACCGCTTCAGTCCCGAGCAGGTCGCGCAGATCGTGGAGGCTGCAGGGCGCTGAGGCTACAGGGCGCTGAGGCTGCAGGGCGCTGAGGCGGAGCATCCGGACGGACCCGACCTGACCCGGGAGCGGAGTCAGCATCGGCCCCGGGGATGAACCAGCATCCGGACACGAAAAAGCCCCTGCAGACGAGTTCTGCAGGGGCTTCGTGAAGATGCTCGGGTGGCGTCAGCGACCCATGCCGAGAGGGCTGATGCCCTGGCTGGAGCGAGCGCGTGCCACTGCGGCGTAGTCCCCGCCGAGGCGGTTGTTCGGCACGGCGTTGTGGCGCTCGACGTCCTGTCCCTGCATGCGTTCGGAGAGTCGGCTCAGTGCGGAGCTGAGAGAGCGGAGGAAAGTCATGATCGGGGTCCCCTTCGGTTCGGAGTGAGGTGATCGGCCGGGCCCTGGATCGCAGGTGCCTCGACGTCATCGATACTTCTGTTATAACGCGCGGCCGGGCGGCTCCGCATTCACTCCGACCGCACAAGTTGCCAGCCTCACAAAAAGTGTGTGACCTGGTGCTCGTCCTGCCGACACGACCCGCCGACATGACCCGCTGACAGGAGAGGGCCCCACCCATGCGCGACTGGCTGCTGGAGCGGTTCCTGGCTCGGCTCTCGGAGCGGGGGCCCGGCGGCGGCGGACGGCTGCCCCGCTGGGTCCGCGCGCTCCTGGACGAGACCTTCCTCTGGGTGGCGCTCGGACAGCTGCTCCTCGCCCTGGGAGTGCGTCGCTCGAGCGTGCGCCGGCTCGCCGTGGTCCAGGCGACCCTCGACGAGGCCCGGGAGGTCTTCGGGAAGGCCGGATACGTGATCCCGCGCCTCGAAGGCATCGAGACCGATCGGGACCTGGAACGCCTCGAGGACGCGATGAGCCGCTTCGAGTCCCGGGAATTCACCGAGGAGGAGCTCAGTGCCATCCTGCCGGCCCCGCACGCCGTGCGCTGGGCCCGCGAGGCGGGCACTGTCGTGCTCGACCTCCTCGAGGAGACGCTGGGTCGGCTGCGGACCCTCAGGATCCGCACCGAGCTGATCGGCATCGACCATCGTGCCGCCCGCTCCTGGATCGTGGCGCTGCGTGAAGTCCTCGCCCGTTCCGATCTCGACACGGCTGCTGCTGAGGGATATGCGGCCCTGGCGAAGAGTCTCGAAACGCACGAGGGGGAGGGCCTCTTCGCCGCCTCGGAGCTCGAGACCAGACCTCGCGCACCGGGCCTCGGCGAGATGGGGCGCCTGGTCGGAGTGATCCGGTCGATCCCGCGCGAGACCCTCGATCGCCTGCTGCCCCTGCGCGTGCTCTCCTCCCGGGTCGTGCTGACCGCTGCGATCACCAAGGGGCTCAAGCTGCTCCGGCAAGACTGGGTTCCTCCGGGGGAGCGGCCTGATCCCGTCGAGGACGCGGAGGTGGCCCGCCATCAGGACTACCAGCGCCGCTGGCGACGGGCCCACTCGACGTTCTTCCGAGAGATCGATGAGCGGGATGCGCGTCCCGGCGCGCGACGGGCGCTGATGGGGTCCACGGCGATCCTGTGGGCGCTGAGCCTGGTGGTCCTCGGCTGGCTCCTGCTGTGGTTCCTCGGAGCCGGTGGGGTCGACCTGCCGGGAATCCTCGGTCGGTCCGCGGAGCTCCCGCCGCTCTGGCCGGGGCCGACGGTGCTGGTGCTGATCGCCGTCCTGCCGCTGTCGTACTGGACCGGATGGCTCGCCCCGATCGATCAGTCCGAACTGGTGCAGCCGGGGATGCGCACCGTCGCCGACGCCACGCCCGCTCGCCGGACTCGGGTGACGGCAGCGCGCTTCGGCTCGGTGATCTCCAGCCTGCTGTTCTTCCTGCCGTTCCTGGTGGCACTCCTGATCGATCCGAAGGACACCTTCCCGTGGGACGCCTTCGGCCCATGGCGGAACGAGAAGCTGGACGTCGGGTGGTGGGCCGTGTGGGCGCTGGCCCTGCCTGCGGCGGCCACGATCCTCGGCGGAATCGCCGGCTCGGTCCGGGGTGAGGCGCGGGCAAGGACCCTGCGGCCGAAGCTGGGATAGAGCCGAAACCGGGCCGCGGGACGACATCGTTCTAGCACTCGTCTTGCATGAGTGCCAGCGAGGGTTCTACAGTGGGGCTCGTTGGCAGTCGACGGCCGAGAGTGCCAGAGACTGCCGCAGAGGGATCTTCCCCCGGTCGGCACCGCGACGACGATCGGGAACGGATCCCCACCACCCAGAACTCAAGCAGAGTCATCTCTTCATGAAGGAGTGAGCCGCATGTCGGTCTCCATCAAGCCCCTCGAGGATCGCGTCGTCGTCAAGCCGCTCGAGGCGGAGCAGACCACCGCCTCCGGCCTGGTCATCCCGGACACCGCGAAGGAGAAGCCCCAGGAGGGCGAGGTCGTCGCCATCGGCGCCGGCCGCTTCGACGATAACGGTCAGCGCGTCCCGATGGACGTCAAGGTCGGCGACAAGGTCGTCTTCTCCAAGTACGGCGGCACCGAGCTGAAGTACGGCGGCGAGGAGTTCCTCGTCCTCGGCGCCCGCGACATCCTCGCAATCATCGAGAACTGAGCGGACTGAGCTTTATGGCCAAGGAGATTATCTACAACGAGGACGCCCGGCGCGCCCTCGAGCGTGGCGTCGACAAGCTCGCCAACACCGTCAAGGTGACGCTCGGCCCCCGCGGCCGCAACGTCGTCCTCGACAAGAAGTGGGGCGCACCCACCATCACGAACGACGGCGTGACCATCGCCCGTGAGATCGAGCTCGAGGATCCCTACGAGAACCTCGGCGCTCAGCTCACCAAGGAGGTCGCGACCAAGACCAACGACGTGGCCGGCGACGGCACCACCACCGCCACCGTCCTCGCCCAGGCCATCGTGCACGAAGGTCTGCGCAACGTCACCTCCGGCGCTGCCCCGGCAGCGCTGAAGCGCGGCATCGAGAAGGCCGTCGAGGCGCTCTCCGAGAAGCTCGGCGAGATCGCCACGCCGGTCGACGGGAAGGCCCAGATCGCCTCCGTCGCCTCCGTCTCGAGCCAGGACACCGAGATCGGCGACCTGCTCGCCGAGGCGTTCGACAAGGTCGGCAAGGACGGCGTCATCACCGTGGAGGAGTCCTCCACCACGGCGATGGAGCTCGACTTCACCGAGGGCATGCAGTTCGACAAGGGCTACATCTCCCCGCACTTCGTCACCGACGCAGACCGCCAGGAGACCGTCCTCGAGGACGCCCAGGTGCTGCTGCACCAGGGCAAGATCTCGGCCGTGGCGGACATCCTGCCGCTGCTGGAGAAGGTCGTCGAGGGTGGCAAGCCGCTGTTCATCATCGCGGAGGACGTCGACGGCGAGGCCCTGTCCACGCTGGTCGTCAACAAGATCCGTGGCACCTTCAAGGGTGCAGCGGTCAAGGCTCCCGCGTTCGGCGATCGCCGCAAGGCGATGCTGCAGGACATCGCGGTGCTCACCGGCGCCCAGGTGGTCACCTCTGACCTCGGTCTGGATCTCAAGACCGTCGGCACCGAGGTGCTCGGCCAGGCCGGCCGCATCGTCGTCACCAAGGATTCGACCACCATCGTGGGCGGCGCTGGCGATGACCAGGCCGTCGCCGATCGGGTCGCGCAGATCCGCGCCGAGATCGAGAACACCGACTCCGACTGGGATCGTGAGAAGCTCCAGGAGCGTCTCGCGAAGCTGGCTGGCGGTGTCGCCGTGATCAAGGTCGGGGCTCACACCGAGGTGGAGCTCAAGGAGAAGAAGATGCGCATCGAGGACGCGGTCTCCGCGACCCGCGCTGCGATCGAGGAGGGCATCGTCTCCGGTGGCGGAAGCGCCATCGTCCAGGCGTCCTCCATCCTTGAGGACGGCCTCGGCCTCGAGGGCGATGAGGCTGTCGGCGTGCGCGCCGTCGCCCGCGCCGTCGTCGAGCCGCTGCGCTGGATCGCCGAGAACGCCGGCCTCGAGGGCTACGTCGTGGTCGAGAAGGTCCGGGAGGCCGCTCTCGGCACCGGCCTGAACGCCGCGACCGGCGAGTACGTCGACCTGGTGGCAGCCGGCATCATCGACCCCGTCAAGGTCACGCGCTCCGCCCTGCGGAACGCCGCCTCGATCGCGGCCATGGTGCTGACCACCGAAACCCTCATCATCGACAAGCGCGACGACGAGGACGAGTGACCGCTCGACAGAGCATCGACTGATCAGCTGATCAGCTCGCACCGAACGGGCGGGTGATCCGGGGAGACCCGGGCCACCCGCCCGTTCTGCATGCCGGGCCCGTTCTGCATGCCGGGCCGCGTGACATCGGCCGTGAGCGGACGACCTCCATCGCGGCGACCGCCCCCGCATGTGAATGTTGGGATGGGTCATCGTTGCTGGTGAGGTACGGGGACTGCGGCGCGTCCGAGGTGTGGCGAGCCGCGTCTGAACCATGTCTCCTGGACGTAAGATGGGCTGAATCACAACCAGGGCGACGGTCGGAGGAGAAGTGGTGATCAGTACACCGGATGTCGCGATCCCGGCGCAGGATGGAGACCTCCCCACCCGCACCTACGGGCCCCCCGCCTCTGTGGTGATCGGTTCCCTCGTGGTGGGCTTCGTGTTCCTGGTGGTGCTCGAGTTCCTGGTCATCATCAGCTTCGTCGGCCAGAGGCTCTGGAACCACCCTGAGCTGATGCACGATCTCGTGTTCACCCTGCCGCTGCTGATCTGGGTGCTGATCGCCGTGACGGTGACCGTGGCGGTGCTGCGGGTGATCACCTCCTGGCTGCAGATCGATGAGGACGGCTTCGAGCTGCGGAGCCTGTTCCGGCGTACGCGGAAGACCAGCTGGGACGAGGTCGGGCAGGTCATCGCGGCGCGTGACATCGATCGCGGTGCGAGCGCAGCGGAAGCGCTCGATGCGCCCGAGACCGCCTACGACGGTGTCTACATCCTGGATCCGCAGGGGCGCCGGATCCTTGCGGTCACAAGCCGCTTGTTCGGTCAGCGGGCCCAGGCGATGACGCTCCACCGTGCGCGGGAGGCTGGAGTGGACATCGTGCACATCGACGCCATCACCCCCGCTGAGCTGATACGCCAGGCGCCGCAGGCGATGACCTTCGTGGATCGCCATCCCAACCCGCTGCTCCTGGCGCTGCTGCTGTTCTACATCGGCCACAACGTGCTGACCTTCATCGTGTGGGGGCTGTGAACGCAGTCTCCGAAGGGCCAGGCCCGGGAGCCAGTTCTGGAACCGGCTCCGGAGCCGACGCCGGATCCGGCTCCGGCCACGACCTCAGTACTGGAGCGCCGGCTGAGGCTGCTGTCCGGCCCGGGCGCGCGGCACGGAGGCGCGCCCGTCGACGCCCGCCTCCGCTCCCGCAGCGCGAGGGCCTGGACGCCGTGCGCTGGCGGGTGCCACAGGACGGGACCTCAGCTGGTCCCGCTCTCGAGGCGCTCAGCAGACGATTCCCGGCGCTCGGCGATCCGGAGGCTACCCCGCTTCCCGCTCGGTTCGCCGCCGGAGAGATCGTCGACTCCGAGGGCAGGGCATGGGGTCCGCAGGACGCCCTCAGCCCCGGGGACGAGCTGTGGTTCCATCGCGAGCTGCGCCCCGAGCAGGTCCCCCCGATCGAGGTGAAGATCCTGCACCAGGATGCGCACCTGCTGGTCCTCGACAAACCCCACGACATGGCCACCATGCCCCGCGGCGCGCACATCCTGGCCAGTGCGCTGGTGAGGCTGCGCCGCCAGACCGGTATCGAGACGCTGGTTCCGCTTCACCGGCTGGACCGGCGCACGGCCGGGGTGCTCGCCTTCGGGATCCGCCCTGAGGAACGCGCCGGATATCAGCAGCTGTTCGCCCGCACGGAGGTGGACAAGGAGTACGAAGCGCGGATCCTTCCCTCGATCTCGTCGTCCCTGCCGATCCTGCCCGGGGAGAGCTGCCGGCTGCAGGATCATCTGGTCAAGCGACGCGGCGAGCTGACCGCGCAGGTTCTGCCTGGTGAGATCAATGCTGAGAGCGACGTCGAGGTGCTCGGCGCAGAGACAGGGGAGGCCGACGGAGTGCTGAGGGTGCTCCTGCGGCCGCGCACCGGACGCACCCATCAGCTGCGCATCCAGCTCGCCTCGCGCGGTGCACCGATCCTTGGGGAGGACCTCTACTGGCCAGCCCAGAGGCCTCAGCCGTCCTCACAGGTCTGGCCTGAGCAGCTGCCCTTGCAGCTGCTGGCGCGCCGCCTCCGCTTCCTCGATCCGTTCACCGGCGCGCAGCGGGACTTCCACAGCTCCCAGGTGCTTCCGGCGGGGTCTCGTACCCTGGGGCAGTGACCGTCCCCCGCTTCCCCGAGCCCGCCGATCCGGATCCTTCACCGCGGCGCACCCGGGCAGGTGCAGTGATCGTCGGTCCGACTGTGCGGGCACGCTATACGCCGGGTGCCCTCATCGGCCTGCCGCTGGTCTCGCTGCTGCTGAGTCCCTTCGCGGGGGCCGGGATCCAGCAATGGCGCTACTCCCGGCTGCGCGACGGGCAGGATGGCCTGCTCGAACAGCTCCTCGCCCCTGCCTGGGTGCAGCTGCTGCTCGGCGCCGCGATGCTGTGGGTGCTGTTCGCGCTGTGGGCACTGGTGCCGCTGCTGCTGACGCAGCGTGTGGTGCTGCTGGACGAGGACCAGGGGAGCGTCGCCCTGCGCAAGGGCCTGCGCATCATCCAGCGGGCACCGGTCTCACAGGTCGATCATGCGGTGGGGGAGGCGGAACGCGGCGGAATGGCCCTGATCGGGATCCGCACACCGGGCGGAGTAGGTCAGCCCGTGCAGCAGTGGGTGATCCCCGAAGTGGGCTGGGACGCCGCCTCGTTCGACGGTCTGCGCGTCCTGCAGGCGGCGGCCGGCCTGCGGCCCGCCCCGCCCAGGGCCGAGCTGGTGCGGGAGAACCGTCGGGTACGTCGGGCCCGCTCTCACCGCGAGCTCGCGGACCGCCTCGGCATGCCCTGGCGCGAGGAATACGAGCACGACGATGCCGCATTCCAGGCCGAGTTCGATCGGGTGCGCCGGGTGCTCGGCGGCAAGGAGCAGGCCCGCGACGCGGACCCGAGGCCCTGAGCCTCGCTCAGAAGATCGCGCGCAGGAGCAGGACCACCACGGCGCCGATGCCGGCGGCGGCCGGAAGGGTGATGATCCAGGCCAGGAAGATCGGCCGCATCAGCTTCCAGTTGGCCGCGTGGTTCACCATCCCGACGCCGAGCACGGCGCCGATCAGGATGTGCGTGGAGGAGACAGGCAAGCCCAGCACCGAGGCCAAGAGCACCACGGTGGCTGCGGCGAGCTCGGCGGCGAATCCTGAGGAGGGGTGCATCGCGGTGAGCCCGGTGCCTACGGTGTGGATCACCTTGCGTCCCACGAACCAGAGCCCGGAGACCAGGGCGATGCCGAAGGCGATCAGCGCCGCTGTGGGGACCGCGGCCTCCTGCGAGATCACCCCGGTGCGCAGCACGTCGAGGACGGCCACGAAGGGGCCGATGGCGTTGGCGATGTCGTTGGCGCCGTGGCTGAAGGCGAAGGCGCACGCGGTGAAGACCTGCATCCAGCTGAACATGATGAAGGTCGCCCGCGAGATCGACTGCTTCTTCAGAGCGCGGGCGAAGACGGTCGTGGCCATCCAGACGCCCAGGGCGAGCATCACGAGCAGCAGCACCCCGCTGCCGGCCGAGATGTCCAGGCCCACGTTCTTCAGACCCTTGAACACGAGCATCGCCGCGAGCAGCACAGCGGCAGCCGCTGCGAGTGGGGGGACCCGCTTCTCCAGTGCGTGGTAGGCAGCGCGTCGCTCGACCTTGCGGGCCGCCTTGCGCTCCTTCTTGGACAGATGCGAGGCGTGCTCAGCGAGCTCCGCGCCCGGCCCGCCGGGGGTGAGATCCAACGCTGCGGACTCGGCGAAGGCGCTCTGCTGGAGTTCGGAGACTCGCTCGTAGCCGGGCACGTGGCGGCTGGGACCGTCCTCCGAGTCCTCGTCGTCCTCGTCGTCGTCGTCCTCGTCGTCGTCGTCCTCGGCGTCGTCGAACCCGCGTGATCCCAGGGCGATGGCTCGCGCGGCGGGCGCCAGGATGTGGCGCTTGATCGCTCCGAACAACAGGTACGCAGACACGCCGCCGAGCAGCGGCGAGAGGATCCAGGAGATGGCGATCTTCCCGATCTCGCTCCACTGCACCATCTCGAAGCCGCCGGTGCCGGTGACGATGCCGGTGGTGACGGCGGCGCCCACGATGCCGCCGATGATCGCGTGGGTGGTCGAGACCGGCCAGCCCATCCTGGTGGCGAGCAGCAGCCACACGGCCGCGCCCAGCAGGGCGGCCATCATGATGAAGGCGAAGGACAGCGGGTCCATGTGCATGGCGCTGATGTCGACGATGCCGCTGCGCACGGTCTCGGTGACCGAGCCGCCCGCGAGGACCGCGCCGGAGACCTCGAAGACGGCGGCGACCACGAGCGCCTGCTTCATCGTGAGCGTGCCCGCCCCGACGCTGGTGCCGAAGGAGTTGGCGACGTCGTTGCCGCCGATGTTGAACGCCATGAACAGTCCGAAGGCGACCGCCAGGATCAGCAGGAAGGCGTTGGTCCCGGTGCCGGTGTGGGCGAATGCCCAGATGGTGAAGGCGACAACGGTCGCCGCCGTCATCAGACCGGCGCCGAGGTGCCAGTTGCGGTCGGGGCCGAGGAAGCCCGTGGAGGGAGGGGCATCAGTGGTCTTCTGAGCGGGCGTGCCAGGCATCGTCGAGTTCCCGGGGATGAGGAGGATGGGGGAGGGGCCGCGCACGTGCTGGCGCTCGGACTCCCCGACAGGGCCGCCGCCACTGTAGGCCGTCAAGGGCTCCGGGGTGAACATCCGTCGAACATCACGAGACCAGCTCGCCCGAGATCACAGAGCCGGGACCTCGGGAGGTGATCGATCGCTCGCTCCTGCTCCTGCCTGCGTGATCCCGCCCACCGCCAACATCGGCGCAGGTCAAGGAGCGAGATGTTGGTCCTGCCTGTGGTGGGCGAGACAGCGCGACGGGCGCCCGCGCCGCTACCATCGGGGCATGACGAGCGCGGATCCCTTCGGTTTCATCGGACTCACCTACGACGACGTTCTGCTTCTCCCGGGGGAGACGGATGTGATCCCCTCGGAGGCGGACACCTCCAGTCGCCTCACGCGGGAGATCTCCCTGAAGATCCCCTTGGCGAGTGCGGCGATGGACACCGTCACCGAGTCCCGGATGGCGATCGCGATGGCCCGCCACGGCGGCATCGGCATCCTCCACCGCAACCTCTCCATCGAGGACCAGGCCCATCAGGTGGATCTGGTCAAGCGCACCCAGACCGGCCGCATCACCAACCCGGTCACCATCGGCCCCGACGCCACCCTCGAGGACTTCGACGCGGTGTGCGGGCAGTTCCGGGTCTCCGGCCTGCCCGTGGTGGATGCGGACCTGCGCCTGCTGGGCATCTGCACCAACCGCGACCTGCGCTTCATCCCCGTCGCCGAGTGGGCCGCCACCAAGGTCGGCGACGTCATGACCACCGAGCTCTTCACCGCGCCCGAGGACGTCACCCCGGAGCAGGCCACCGCCATGCTGCGCAAGAACAAGCGCGAGCGGCTGCCTCTGGTCGATGCCGACGGCCGTCTCACGGGCCTGATCACCGTGAAGGACTTCGTGAAGTCCGAGCAGTTCCCCGACGCTTCCAAGGACCGCCAGGGCCGGCTCCTGGTCGGCGCGGGCGTGGGCTTCTTCGGTGACTCCCTCGAGCGCGCCGGTGCGCTGCGCGAGGCCGGGGTGGACGTCCTCGTCGTCGACACCGCCAACGGACACGCCCGCCTGGCGCTGGAGATGATCCGCACCATCAAGAACGACCCGTACTTCGCCGACGTCCAGGTGATCGGCGGCAACGTCGCCACCCGCGCCGGGGCACAGGCTCTGGTCGACGCCGGTGCCGACGCGGTCAAGGTCGGCGTGGGCCCGGGCTCCATCTGCACCACCCGCGTCGTCGCCGGTGTCGGCGTCCCGCAGGTCACGGCGATCTATGAGGCCTCCAAGGCCTGCGGCCCCGCCGGCGTCCCGCTGATCGGCGACGGCGGCCTGCAGTACTCCGGAGACATCGCCAAGGCCCTGGTCGCCGGCGCGGACACCGTGATGGTCGGCTCGCTGCTGGCCGGCACCGAGGAGTCCCCGGGCGAAGTGGTGCTGGTGGGCGGCAAGCAGTACAAGGCCTACCGCGGCATGGGTTCGCTGGGCGCGATGTCCTCGCGCGGCAAGAAGTCCTTCTCCAAGGATCGCTACTTCCAGGCCGACGTCCCCAGCGACGACAAGATCGTGCCCGAGGGCATCGAGGGTCGGGTCTCCTACAAGGGCCAGCTCGGCTCCGTCGTGCACCAGCTCACCGGCGGCCTGCACCAGTCGATGTTCTACGTCGGCGCGAACACCGTGCCCGAGCTCAAGGAGCGCGGCCAGTTCGTGCGCATCACCGCCGCCGGGCTCAAGGAATCCCACCCGCACGACATGGCCGCGATCATCGAGGCGCCGAACTACAGCTCACGCTGAGCCGGGGCAGGGGGGTATCCCCCTGCGCGGCCGGAGGAGGTCACCGTGGCAGAGCGCGGGGGACGGTTCCTAGGATTGTGGGCATGACCTCGTACAACATCCCCGCATTCCCCGCTGTACCGTCCTCCGACGCTCCCGAGAAATCGGCCCGGGCGTCATCCTGGGCGCTCGGGCTCTCGCTCCTCGCCCTGATCGGAGGCATCGTTGCGATGGGTGCGGTCGGGGCCTCGGTGGCGCCCATGGAAGCGGCGTCCGGCTACTACTTCACCGACACGCCCCTCTGGTATCAGGTCGCGGTCCTCGTGGGCTTCGCCTCTCTGCTGATCTGGACCGTCGCGGGGCTCGCCGGGGTCGTGCTGGCCGTGCTCGGCCTCCGCGCCGGGAGCGGACGGGCGCGGGCGATCTCTGCGATCGTCCTCGCGGTCCTCGCACCGGTCCTCACCCTCGCCGTTCTGCTCGCGGCCATGGGAGCGGGGATCGTGCTGCTCTGAGCTGGTGAGCTGGTGAGCTGGTGAGCTGGTGAGCTGGTGAGCTGGTGTGCTGGTCTGTGCTGGCCTGCGCCGGCGTTCGGCGCCGACTCACTCCTGGGTGGTCGCCGCCTGGGCCGACGGATCGCTCGCGTGCTCATAGCCGATCAGCCACAGCACCCCGAAGCGGTCCCGGACCTGCCCGTCGGAGGCTCCCCAAGGACGGCGCTGGAGCGGATCGACGACCTCCCCGCCCTCGGCGAGGGCGGCGAACCAGGTGCGCAGGGTGGTCGGCTCGGCATGGCCGAGCAGCGCGACCATCAGCCCTTCGGCGTGGAACGGCCGGTCCTGCTCTCCGGTATCGGAGACATACAGGTCCACCGGCCCGCGCAGCACACCGTGGGCGATCGACGCAGCCGGACCGTCCGTGCGTTCGAACTGCGCGAAGGTGTGCACCTCGATCTCGCCGCCGAAGACCGCGTGGTAGAAGTCCAGTGCGCCCTGCGCGGTGCCGGGCAGGTGGAGGTACAGAGCCGGTGCGGGCATGAGGGTCCCCTCGGTCACGCGACCGGATCGGGTCCGGGATCGCTGTGGGGACGAGGGTAGACGCCTGGGCGCGCTGCGGTCCATCGTGCTGCGGGCCGTCGCCGAGCGGGCCCCGCCATCGCCGTGCCGTCCCGACCATCGCCTTGCGGTCTCCGCCGTCCTCGTGCGGCACTCACCGTCCCTCCCCAAGGTGAAGTCATCCACAGCCGTGGTTAACGGATGTCTGCGCCGATGCCTAGGCTGTGTGCATGAGCGCGAGCACCCTGACCTGGACGGACCGACCCCTGCTGGGTTTCGACACCGAGACCACCGGCACGAATGTGGCGACCGACAGGATCGTCACCGTCGCCCTGGTGCACTCCGTGGGTCCGGGCCGGGAGAACGAGACCGTCGCGACCTGGCTGATCGATCCTGAGATGGACATTCCCGAGCCCGCGCAGCGGGTGCACGGGATCAGCACCGAGCACGCTCGCGCCCATGGCATGAAGGCCGCGGAGGCGCTCGACGAGGTCGCCGAGATGATCGCCGACGCGCTGCGCCGGGACGTGCCGCTGGTCGCCTTCAACATCAGCTTCGACCTCGCGATCCTCGAGAACGAGCTGACCCGTCTGGGCCTGCCCACGCTCAGCCAGCGACTCGGGCATGACATCGCCCCGGTGCTCGATGCGCTCGTCCTGGATCGCGGCGTGGACCGCTACCGCAAGGGCAAGCGCACGCTCACCGACGTGCTCGCGCTCTACGGGCTCGAGCAGGACGGCCGCCTCCACACGGCCGACGTCGACGTCTCCGCCACCCTGGACGTGCTGCGGGCCCTCACGGGCAAGTACCCGAAGCTCGGCGCCTCCTCGCTCGAGGAGCTGCACCGGGAGCAGATGGGCTGGCACCGCCGCTGGGCGGAGGGCATGAACGAATGGCTGACCAAGAAGGGCAAGACCCCGGACGTCAACACCGTCTGGCCCCTCTGACAGCGGGACTCGACGGCCTCGACATCTTCAGCGCCGAAGCGTCATGGTCATGACTCCTCGGCGGATTCCGCCCAGCCGGCGGTGGTGCGCAGCCAGGCCACGCGGCCGACGAGAGCGACCGCGCCGCCGGCGAGCAGCAGCGGCCACCCGGGTTCGAGACCTGAGGGGCGGCCGTCCAGCAGGGACCACAGTCCGAGCAGTCCCATCAGCGCGATCGATGCTCCCACCCCGATCACCCACACCGCGTGCAGCGAGTGCGCATCCTCCAGCTGCCAGGGCACTTCGCGCAGCGTCCCACCCGCCGCTTCGCGGCGGCGTCGGACGGTGATGAAGCCCAGCAGCTGCAGCAGACGGGTCAGAGAGAAGCCGACCAGGGCGAGAGCGGCGGCCAGCACCGGGCCGTTCATCGGCCTCACCTGCCCCTCGGCAGGAGCCATCCGGATCAGCTCCACCAGCTGCTGGGAGAGAAGAGCGAGACCGAGCAGCGTGACCAGGCCCGGCAGCAGCAGCGACGGTCCCTTGTCGCGCCGGGCGGAGTCGTCGGCATCCGCCGCATCGGACCGGGCGAGCATTCCCTCGGCATCCAGCCGTGGGAAAGAGGGAGGGGATCCGGCATCCCCGTGCTCGGGATCGAGGCCGGGACGGTGCTCGGAGCTCATCCGGCCACGGTAGCCCGCGACCCGCCCGCGCGCCCTGAGGACAGCGGTGGTGCGTCCCGACGGTAGACTCCCCGATGTGATGAGCGAGATCGAGATCGGCCGCAACAAGCGGGGACGCCGCAGCTACAGCTTCGACGACGTGGCGGTGGTCCCGTCCCGTCGAACCCGTGACCCGGAGGACGTCTCCACGTCCTGGCAGGTGGATGCCTACCACTTCGACATCCCCATCTTCGCCGCCCCCATGGACTCCTTGATGTCCCCCGAGACCGCGATCGAGCTGGGCAGGCTCGGCGGTCTGGGCGTGCTCGACCTCGAGGGTCTGTGGACCCGCTACGAGGACCCCACCGCGCAGTTCGACCGCATCGCCACCGCCGCGGACGAGGACGTCGTCGCGGAGATGCGCTCGGTCTACTCCGAGCCCGTCAAGCCCGAGCTGATCCGGGACCGCATCCAGCAGCTGCGCGACGCGGGAGTGACCGCCGCCGGCGCGCTGTCGCCGCAGCGCACCCAGGAGCACTGGAAGACCGTCGTCGATGCGGGCGTGGACATCTTCTTCATCCGCGGCACCACCGTCTCTGCGGAGCACGTCTCCTCCGATCGTGAGCCGCTGAACCTCAAGCGCTTCATCTACGAGCTCGACGTCCCGGTGATCGTGGGCGGTTGCGCCACGTACACGGCAGCCCTGCATCTCATGCGCACGGGCGCGGCCGGAGTGCTGGTCGGGTTCGGCGGCGGCGCGTCCCAGACCACCCAGGAGACCCTCGGCATCACGGTGCCGCTCGCGAGCGCGGTGGCCGACGTCGCCGCAGCCCGCCGGGACTACATGGATGAGTCCGGTGGCCGGTATGTGCACGTGATCGCCGACGGCGGCCTGGGACGTTCCGGCGACCTGGTCAAGGCGATCGCCTGCGGCGCCGACGGGCTGATGGTCGGTGCCGCGCTCGCGCGCGCCGAGGAGGCTCCGGGACGCGGCCACCACTGGGGCAGCGAGGCGCATCACCCGACGCTCACCCGCGGGCACCGGGTCCCGGTGGGCACCGCAGCCCCGCTCGAACAGATCCTCTTCGGTCCCTCGACCGCCGCCGACGGCAGCACGAACCTCGTGGGCGCCCTGCGCCACGCCATGGCCACCACGGGCTACCTCGAGCTCAAAGAGTTCCAGCGGGTCGAGGTCGTGACCACCGCGTGAGTCAGGCGGCGGCAGCGATGCTGCGATGAGCGAGAGCACGGGCAGACGTCGCGATGCCGGGGCGCGCCGCGGTCTCCCTCCGTGGGCCGTCCTCCTCTGTGGTGCGCTCGCCACGGGCATCTGCCTGCTGCTCCTGTTCGGACCGTTCTACCCGTACACCGGAACGCCGGGGGAGGCGATCAGACACCGATTGCTGATGCTGCTGGACGGCAGAGGTCCGCGCATCCTCTCCGACCTGCTGTGGAACTGGTTCTTCCTCTCCACCACCGTCGTGCTCGGCATGATCCTCATGCTGCTGCCCTGGGGCGCGGCACGGGAGCGCCGGCGCGGCGGGACCGCAGGAGCGTCCGGTGAGCACCATCGCGATGCGGGGCCCCGCAGCGACGCGGGGGCAGCCCGCGTCAGCATCACCGAGCGGAGCACCTCCCTCACCTTCTCCGATGACGGCAGCATCCAGGATCCGGAGGATCCCGATGCCGTGATGATCGAGCGCAGCGTCTCGGACCTGCGCGCGATGGCTCGCGCGGCCAGGATCCCGTGGCGCACCGACTACGAGACCAGCGGAGGAGCGCGCGCGTTCCTCGAGGTGCTGCGTGCACTGGGCACCGGCCCGGTCGGCGTTCACCGCGCCGAGGACGCGAGGGTCGGAGCCTCCAGTCCGGATACCGCCGTTGAACCTGCTGACACGACTGTCGCGGCTTTCGTGGCTGCAGACACCTCTGACACTGCGGTCGCCTCCGCTGCCGGCACTGCGGAACGACCGTCGGCCGAGGAGTCTTCGAGCAGCCCCGGCTCCGTGTACACCCCCACCACGCTGTACCGCTCGTCGACGTGGGACGGAGACGCAGAAGAGGATCTCGATGAGGAGGGGCAGGGATGACGCTTCCCTCTGAGCAGGACCAGCAGCGGGGAGGCCCGCGCCGTCGCGGGCACCGGGCCCGCGATATCCCGGTGACGCTCCTGGCCGCGGTCGTGATTGCCCTGGTGATCTACTGGCCGATGTCGCCGTGGAGCCTGAGCTGGTCACAGCTGGAGTTCCTGCTGCCCTGGATGCTCGCCCCCTCCACCGGGGTGCTCCCACTGGCCCTGGTGCTGCTGATCCTCATCTGGGTTCCGGTCGTGCTGAGATCGCTGACCGGCGGTACCCGGCGGCCTTCCGCAACCCCTCCCGGTGACGACCCTGCGAAGACCTCCTCGCCCTCCGCGCGGGAGGAGCAGCGGGGTGTCGGGGACGATCAGCTCGAGATCCCGGCCATGAGCTTTCGGCAGATGGGGACCGAACATCGTTGGGAGCTGGCCGAGGCGCTCGACATCCCATGGCGTGACGAGCTGATCCATGACCACCAGAGCTGGGCGATCGCCTGCCTCGAGGCGGCGCAGCGAAGGGCCGAGCGACCGTTCAGCTGACTGCGGCGCGGGTGAGGTCAGAACCACTCGTGGCGCGAGGACCTTTCCGGGCCGCGGGACCGTCTTCGAGCGACGATGCCCCCGCCCAGCAGGGCCAGCGCGCTCACGAGCAGGATGCTGAATGCGAGCACCGTTCCCCGCATCCCCAGAGCCGCCACGGCGACGTCGGCGACTCCTGTGCAGCTCAGCGTGACCTGCTGATCTGCGGTGACGGAGACGGTGCCGATCTGGGTGTACTCGGTGTCGACGATCTTCGCCGGCAGGTCGATCTGCTCCGCCGTCCAGGTCACTCCGTCCCCACCGGTGACGGTGCAGGCGGCGGAGGAGGCTGCATCAAAGGACGGGACGTACACGTAATAGCGGAATGACGACGATGCCTGGATCGTGCCCGTCGTCGCGCCGAAGGATACGGGCGCGGCGGTCAGCGGGGCAACGCCGACGGCGACGAGGGCCGCGACGTAGCCGCTCATGATCCGTGGCCGCTCGCGATCAAGATACGTGAGGCGCGGGCCTCTGAGGGAGTGGCTGCGGCGATGGCGGCGCCTGGCACAATGGCGGTCTGCAGGGGTACCCGGGGAAGGGGCATGGCCATGGAGTTCCTGTTCATCATCGTGATCGGCGTGATCTTCGTGGTGCAGTTCGCCATGAAGCAGCGAGGCAAGGACGACTCGTCGGGATCGTCGCTGTGGGGAGGCGGGGATGACGCGAGGACGTCGTCGCGCCCCCGGATGCGTCCGCGCCCGCAGGCACCGCAGCCCAAGAGCCTCGACGAGGCGCTGCGACTGTCGCAGGACCGCCAGGCGCCGCCCACGATCCGGTACGCGGGCCTCGAGTACGACGATGACGACACGCTGGCGGCTCCCACGGATGGCTCTGCGTCAGCGCCCGACGACGTGCCGGTGATGACCGAGATGTCACGGACGGAGCCGAACGCCTCGCATGAGCCCGATAGCGCTCCGGACCGGGGAACGGACGCGGAGGTCGAGACCGGTCGCTCCGAAACCGGGCGCGCGGGGATCGAGCCGGACGGGGTCGGGCCTGCAGGGATCGAGCCTGCAGAGGCCGAGTCTTTCGCTGCCGAGTCTTTCGGTGTCGAGCCTTTCAGTGCCGAACCCCTCAGCGCCGAGCCCGTCGGGTCCGACGTCGCTGAGCCACGCCGCGCCGCGGAGCCGTTCACGCCGGCGTACTCCGCCTCCGTCTACACCCCGACCTCGGTCTACACCGGCTACACCCCGACCTCGCTGTACACCAGCGGGACGTCGATCCTGGGCGGCGCGAAGCAGGTAGACCCGCAGCGGGAGGAGCCGGAGACGGACCCGGACGAGGACGCGCAGGAGCCGGGGCCCGAGGAGGGCCAGCGCTCCTGACGCGGTTGTCGCGTGGAACCGCCGCGCGAACCCGGGGTTCAGCCCTGCAGGGCGCGCGCCACCTCTGCCGACTGACGTGCGATCGACAGCTCCTCGTCGGTCGGCACGATCATCACTGTGACCTTCGAGTTCGGTGTCGAGATCACGCGCATCTCCTTGCTGCGGGCAGCGTTCGCCTCGAGATCCAGCTCGATGCCGAAGCTCTCGAGCCCGGTGAGCAGCCGTTCGCGGACCATCGGCACGTTCTCGCCGATCCCGGCGGTGAAGGCGATGATATCGAGCCCGCCCAGCACGAAGGAGTACGAGCCGAGGTACTTGCGCAGGCGATGCACGTACACGTCCATCGCGAGGGTCGCGGCCTCGTCGCCCGCGTCGACCGCCGCCGTGATGTCACGGAAGTCGCTCATCCCGCACATGCCCATCATCCCGGAGCGCTTGTTGAGGATGTCGTCGATCTCCTCCGCGCTGAGCCCGGCCTGACGATGCAGGTGGATGTAGATCGACGGATCGATATCACCGGTGCGGGTCCCCATCACCAGGCCCTCGAGCGGGGTGAGCCCCATAGAGGTCTCCACCGCCGCGCCGCCCCGCACCGCGGAGGCCGAGGCGCCGTTGCCCAGGTGCAGCACGACCTGACGCAGCTCAGAGACGTCATGCCCCTGCGCGGCCAGATCGGAGGCGACGGTCTCGGCGACGTACTGGTGGCTGGTCCCGTGCGCGCCATAGCGCCGCACCCGGTACTGCGTGGCCAGCTCACGGTTCAGCGCGTAGTTCGCCGCCGCGGCGGGCAGCGCGGTGAAGAACGCGGTGTCGAAGACGGCCACGTGCGGCACCTCCGGCAGCAGGGCCTGGGCCCCGTCGATCCCGTCGACAGCCGCGTAGTTGTGCAAGGGTGCGAGCTTCCCGAGATCGTGGATGTCCCAGCGCACGTGCTCGTCGATCAGGACCGGCTCGGAGTAGCGGGCACCGCCCTGGACCACCCGGTGGCCGACGGCGCGGATCCGGTCATCGGAGAGCGACAGACCCACGTCCTCGAAGAGGTGCTGGACGATCTTCATCGCCTGCTTGTGGTCCGGCACGGGTCCCTCGAAGGTGGATTCCCGCTCGCCCGCGGTGATCGTCGCATTGCCCTGCTCCTGCCCGACCCGCTCGACGATGCCGGTCGCATCGACCGTGCCGTCGGCGGGGGACAGCAGCTGGAACTTCAGGGACGACGAGCCGGAATTGATGACGAGGACGCGTGGGTCCGTGGGTGCTGCCATGGCAGAGGAGCTCCTGATCGCTGGAGGGTGGGAGGTCAGTGCACGGGGGCGGCGGAGTCGGCCTGCGCCTGGATCGCGGTGATCACGACGGTGTTGATGATGTCGTCCACCAGTGCCCCGCGGGAGAGGTCGTTGACCGGCTTGTTCAGGCCCTGCAGGACCGGGCCGATCGCGATCGCCCCGGCGGAGCGCTGCACCGCCTTGTAGGTGTTGTTGCCGGTGTTGAGGTCGGGGAAAACGAACACCGTCGCCCGCCCCGCCACCGAGGAATCCGGGAGCTTGGTCTTGGCGACAGAGGCATCGACGGCCGCGTCGTACTGGATCGGTCCCTCGACATCGAGCTCCGGGTTGCTGTCGCGCACCAGGGTGGTGGCCTCGCGCACCTTGTCGACATCGGCGCCGGTGCCCGAGGTGCCGGTGGAGTAGGAGAGCATCGCGATCCGCGGCTCCACCCCGAACTGCTCGGCGGTCGCGGCGGACTGCACGGCGATATCCGCCAGCTGCTCCGCAGTGGGGTCGGGGTTCACAGCGCAGTCGCCGTAGACGAGCACACGGTCCTCGAGCGCCATCAGGAACACCGAGGAGACGATCTTCGCCCCGGGCTTGGTCTTGATGATCTCGAAGGAGGGCCGGATGGTGTGGGCCGTGGAATGGGCGGCGCCGGAGACCATCCCGTCGGCCTCACCCATCTGCACCATCATGGTGCCGAAGTAGGAGACGTCCTGGACCTTCTCGCGAGCCTGCTCCAGGGTGACGCCCTTCTTGGCGCGCAGTCGCGCGTACTCCGCGGCGTACCTCTCGACGTGCTCATGGTCGTGAGGGGAGACGATCCGGGCCTCGGAGATGTCATGGCCGAGCTGCGCGGACTTCGCGCGGATCGTGTTCTCATCGCCCAGCAGGATCAGGTCGGCGACGCCCCGGGCGAGCAGCGCCTCGGCGGCGGCGATGATCCTGGGCTCATCACCCTCGGGAAGCACGATCGTCTTCTTCTCCCCGCGGGCGCGGGCGAGCAGCTCGAACTCGAACATCATCGGGGTGACGACCTCGCTCCTGGTCACCTCGAGGGAGTTGAGCAGCTCGGGGATCGGCAGGTGTTCGGCGACCGCGCGACGTGCCGCATCCATCTTCTGCGGGCTGTGGACGTCGAGCCTGCCGCGCGACTTCGCGACCGCCACCGCAGTGTCGAAGGTGGACAGGTCGGTGGCGATGATCGGGAGGTCCTGCTGCACGCCGGAGATCAGCCGTCCCACCTCCTCGGGGACGTCATAGCCACCGGTCAGCACGATCGAGGAGAGGGCCGGGAAGGTGCCGGACTGCTGCGCCATCACTAGGCCCGGGAGAAGGTCGTAGCGGTCGCCGGGAGCGATCACGGTGCAGTTCTCGGTGAGGCGGGAGAGCACGTTCGGAAGGCTCATCGCTGCGATCACGGTGCCGATCGCGACGCGGTCCAGCCACTCCGGATTGCCCTGCAGGAGGGTGCCGTTGATGGCATCCTTCAGCTCCTGCACCGTGACGGCCATGATCACCGGGTTCTCCGGGATCGCTGCGACCAGGGCGTCTGGGACCTTCGCCGTGACCGCCTGATGGATCGCATCCAGGGAATCGACCTCCGCGCGGTTGACGACCACGGCGATCGGCAGCGCGTGATGGCCGCCGAACTCGCTGACGGACACCGCCGCCAGCGCCGCGATCTGGTCAGGGCTGCGGTCCAGCCCGGACAGCACGACCACCACGGGCGCGCCCATATTGGCGGCGACCTCGGCGTTGAAGGCGAGCTCGGTGGGATTGGCGAGGTCGTCATAGTCGGAGCCGAGGACCACCAGCACCGAGAAGCGCTCGGCGAGCTCGCGGTGGCGGGCGAGGATCCGCTCATGCGCGAGATCGGGATCGGAGATCACCAGTTGGTGATCCACCCCGATCGCATCCTCATAGCTCTGCTCGACGGCGGGATGGCTGGTGAGGAGGTCGACGGCGTAGTCGCGCGTGCGGTCGGCCTTGACGACGGGACGGAACACCCCGACGCGGTCGGAACGGGAGGCGAGGGCTTCTAGAAGACCGAAAGCCACCATCGACTTGCCGGTCATCCCCTCCGGGCTGGCGATATAGACACTCTGGGACACGCTCCCCAGCATAGGCGCGGCACCTCCGCAGAGTGCGGGACTGGTGGTACCTGTTCCGGGCCCGGGCACGGGGTAAGGGCACGGACCTGGAAGTCCGCAGACGGGTGGGGCGCGAAGTCCGCAGACGGGCGGGGGAGGGCGCCCTGCACGACGCGGTGTGAGAGGCGTCGCTGCCCAGGGTCCGTCCGGGCGGCGGCTCGTACCATGGACCTCATGCTCCGTGTCGCCCTCCGCCCCCGCTTCCTGGGGCTGCTCGCCCTGATGGTGGTGGCGACCGTGGTGTGCGGTCTGCTGGCGACCTGGCAATGGGACCGCGCGCATCAGGCGATCACCGATAAGGCCGCCGGCTCCGAGCAGCTCGGTGACATCCGCGGCGTGGTCGGGGTGGGCGAAGCAGTCACCAACTCGATCGTGGGAGACACCGTCACCGCTGTCGGCACCTATGCGCCGGGGGAGCAGGTGATCGTCCCGGGCCGGAACATCGGCGGTACCGAGGCGGTGCTCGTGGTCACCTCGCTGCTCATCGAGCTCGAGGACGGCAGCCAGGGGCGGCTCCCGGTGCTGCGCGGCTGGATCCCCGCCGCGGAGCTCACCGCTGAGGATGGCCAGATCGATCCGTCGCTCGCTCCCGCAGCCCCGCAGGGCGAGGTCGAGATCTCTGGCCGGCTCGAAGCCAGCGAAGCCGCCTCCGGTGGAGTGGTCGACGGAGTGGCCAGTGAGATCGCGACCCCGCTGCTGGTCAACGAATGGGGCTCGCCGATGTTCGCCGGCTACGTCTCGCTCGATGAACCTGCGGGAGGACTGCGCCCCGTCCCTGCCGCAGAGTCCGAGTTCTCCCGCGGCCTGGACTGGCAGAACCTGGGCTACTCACTCCAGTGGGTCATGTTCGGTGTCTTCTTCCTCTACCTGTGGTGGCGCTCGGTGAGAGCCGCCCATCTCGACGAGATCGCAGATCGCCGTGAGGCCATGGAGCAGATCCTCGCCGAGAACGCCTCGATCGAGCGCTCGACCCCCGAGCTCTCCTCCGCTTCGGCCGTCGGCTCGACGACCACCCCGACCCCCACCCCGGCCCCCATCCCGACCCCCACCCCGACCCCTGACAAGGACGTGTGACCCGTGCCCGCTCCCCGCCCCCTCGACGAAGTCGCCGCCAGGACCTCCTTCGCCCGCTTCCGCGTGGCCTCCATCGTGGAGGGCATCGCCCTGCTGGTGCTGGTCGCGATCATGTCGATGCGCTACGGGGTCTACGGCGGCGACGGCCTCTTCACCTCGGTCTCTCCGTTCTGGGACCAGGTCTCCTCCGTGTGGTCCCCGATCCATGGCCTGATCTACATGATCTACGTGGTCCTCGGCTTCGACCTGTGGATGAAGATGCGCTGGGGCATGCCGCGGATGCTGCTGCTGATGTTCTTCGGCATCATCCCGGTGCTGTCCTTCTTCGGTGAGCGCTGGACCCACCAGAAGGTCGAGTCCGACCTCGCGCGCCGCCCCACCCTGTCCGACCTCGAGCGGCCCTGACCTGCCGCGCGGCCGGTTAAGCGGCCAGTCAGCTCGACTGGACGAATTCGATCCGGTCGAAGTCCTCGGTCCAGTCGTACAGGTAGGGTCCGCAGTCCAGAGTGACTGTCTGCCCGGGGGCGATCTCCCCGTCGGAGGAGCACAGCACCTCGTACACCACGGTGTCTCCGCGGTAGAAGAAGATGTCCACCAGGACCTCACGGTCCCCGGGCATCAGCAGCCCCGGGCCATGCTGGTTGGTGACCTCGAGATCCACGATGGTGGGCTTTCCCTGGTCGGGATCCTCGGCGAGGGACCAGCCCTCGTGGTACTTCATCTTGTTGACGGTGAGGCCTTCACCCACCTCGAGCGCGCTCGGGTTGGTGTGGGTGCCGACCGCGTTCTGGCGGTCGGAGAAGATGAGGTCCTGCCAGAACCACACGAAACCCAGCACGATCACCAGCGCGTACACCGCGGCGGTGATCCGCACCGGCCAGCGCAGTGCGGTCCGCGCCTGCGCGCGCGGCATCCGCGGCATCTCAGAGACTCTCATACAGCGGCGCTCCTTCGATCATGAGACCCAGCCAGGTCAGGACGCCCCTGAGCAGCGGTGACAGGACGATCAAGCTGATCACAAGGGCGTGATCCAGCGACAGCGCCGTCAGCGGCAGCCGTCGGCCCACCACGTCGCGATGCAGACTGAACCACAGCACTAGGCACAGCACCCAGCCGATCATGTAGACGGTGTCGATGAGGAGGCCCAGCAGGGCGCTGGCATCGTCGCTGAGCACGCCCACGAGGGCGGGCAGCAGCGTCAGGACCGCGAGGCCGAGCGCCGCCGCAGAGACGGCAGGGGAGGCCTCTTCGGGCGCCCAGCCGGTCTCGCCGCTGGAGCCGCCCCGCAGACGGATCAGCGCGATGATCGCGATCACCGGCACCACGAGGATCGGCAGGAGGAGATCCAGCTTCTTCATGCCGAGCATCCCGAGGCTGTAGATCATGGAGGTCAGCGAGTCCTCGTCGGCGGCGGCGGCCTCGAGGGTCGATCCCATGAAGCTCAGCAGCCCGCCCATGCCGAGCGTGGCGGCAGAGGCGAGCAGGATCGCTCCCCACGTGTCTCGCCCGGCGAGGTAGTTCACCAGCAGCAGCGTCCCGGCGGCCAGCGCCAGCAACGAGGTGAGCAGGATCGGGGTGCGCACCAGCGCGGAGGCGGCGAGGCCGTTCGCCCACATCGCGATCGCAGCGGCGGCGAACGGTGTCGTCCCGGCGGCGAGGAGGCGGCGCCAGGACGCCGGCGAGCTGCGCAGCAGGAGCACCACCGCAGTGGCGACCGGCACGATCCACAGCCCGCCGAAACCGATCGCGTTCATCAGCAGGAGCACGACGACGCCCGCCACGGTGCCGAGCGCCCGCAGCGCCAGGGAGCGCGGCAGTGTGGCGGCGAGGGCCCCGGCCTGGCTGATCACGAGGAGCACGGACACGGCCAGCAGCTGCAGCAGCGAGCTCAGGTGCGTGATTCCCTCGACCGTCATCGACAGTGCCACGGCGAGGACGGTGAGGGTGAGCGCTGCGCCGGCCGCGAGGCTCAGCCGATGATGCCGTGAGAGCTCATCGCCCCAGCGGGAGACCGTCGTGCCCCCGGCACGCGGCCTCGGCGGCGGCGCGGCCGCAGCGAAGAGAGGGAGGGATGTCATGCCCTCACTTTAGAAGGCCGACCAGCGGCTATGGTCCGATTGCGGTGCTCTTCGAGCCTTCGGCGGGGCGCGGCCCCGTTCTTAGGCTCTGAGGAGTGCATACGACTCGGCGTAAAGGGGAGAGGACGAGTCCAGAGCCTATTCACCCTGTCAAATCTGCTGAATTCGTCGGCGGGTCCGGCCGTACCACGGCGTGTCGCAGGGCGTCCGACGCCCCACCGGGGTCGCGGGGTCCGGCAGTGGCCGACGGGGGACTGAGGACTGGGCGTGATCCGAGGACTGGGCGTGAGCTGTGAAGCGGGCGTGAGCTGAAGGCTGGGCGTGATGAGGATCCTCCCCACTGCGCGGCCCAGAAGGTGCCACGATGGGACACGCCCCGTAGACTCGGCCGGGTGAACGACACCGACCAGCGCCCCGTCCTCGTCGTCGACTTCGGCGCCCAGTACGCACAGCTCATCGCCCGCCGCGTGCGCGAGGCCCGGGTCTACTCCGAGGTGGTCCCGCATTCGATGCCCACCGAGAAGATCCTCGCCAAGCAGCCCCGCGCGATCATCCTCTCCGGCGGGCCCAGCTCCGTCTACGCCGAGGGCGCCCCGCGCCTGGACCCGGCTCTGCTCGAAGCTGGCGTGCCCGTGCTCGGGCTCTGCTACGGCTTTCAGTCCATGGCCGCGGCGCTCGACGGGACCGTCGCGCCGACGGGCGTGCGGGAGTACGGCGCGACCCGCCTGGAGAGCATCGACGGCACGTCGCAGCTGCTCAGCTCCCAGGACCTCGAGCAGAACGTGTGGATGAGCCACGGCGACTCCGTCACTGCCGCCCCATCTGGCTTCGAGGTCGTCGCGACCTCCTCCGGCAGCCCCGTCGCCGCCTTCGAGAACACCGAGAAGCAGCTCTACGGCGTGCAGTGGCACCCCGAAGTGGGCCACTCCGACCGCGGCCAGGAGGTGCTCGAGAACTTCCTGCACCGCGGCGCTGGCATCGAGCCGGCCTGGACCACCGGGAACGTGATCGAGGAGCAGCTCGAACGGATCCGCGCCCAGGTGGGCGAGGGCTCCGCGATCTGCGGACTCTCCGGCGGCGTGGACTCCGCCGTGGCTGCAGCGCTGGTGCAGCGCGCCATCGGTGATCGCCTCACCTGCGTGTACGTGAACCACGGCCTCATGCGCCAGGACGAGTCCGAGCAGATCGAGCAGGCCTTCGGTGACTCCACCGGCGGTGCGAAGCTCGTCATGGTCGACGCCGAGGAGCAGTTCCTCACCGCCCTCGCCGGGGTCACCGACCCCGAGACCAAGCGCAAGATCATCGGCCGCGAATTCATCCGCACCTTCGAGCAGGCCCAGGCGGACATCCTGCGCGAGCAGGGCGTCGTCGAGGGTGACCACGCCGAAGCCACTGCGTTCCTCGTCCAGGGCACGCTCTACCCGGACGTCGTCGAATCCGGCGGCGGAGAGGGCGCGGCGAACATCAAGAGCCACCACAACGTGGGCGGCCTCCCCGAGGACCTCTCCTTCGAACTGGTCGAGCCGCTGCGCGCCCTGTTCAAGGACGAGGTGCGCGCCGTCGGCTCTGAGCTGGGCCTGCCCGACGAGATCGTCTGGCGCCAGCCCTTCCCCGGACCGGGGCTGGGGATCCGCATCATCGGCGAGGTCACCAAGGAGCGGCTCGACATCCTGCGCAAGGCCGACGCGATCGCCCGCGCCGAGCTGACCGCCGCGGGCCTGGACCGCACCATCTGGCAGTGCCCCGTGGTGCTGCTGGCGGACGTGCGCTCCGTGGGCGTCCAGGGCGACGGCCGCACCTACGGCCACCCGGTCGTGCTGCGCCCCGTCACCAGCGACGACGCGATGACGGCCGACTGGGCCAAGGTCCCTTACGAGGTGCTCTCGCGGATCTCCAGCCGCATCACCAACGAGGTCAGCGAGATCAACCGCGTCACCCTCGACATCACCTCCAAGCCCCCGGGCACCATCGAGTGGGAGTGAGCTCCCGCTGACAGCAGCCGCAGCAGCGCCCCGCCGCGCGTCCTCCCGGACCGCGCCGCGGGGCGCTGCTCTGCCCGGGCACGGGTGCTGCTGGGTCTCAACGTGAGTTCTGCCCATCGAGTCGTGAGAAGTGCGCCGTAAGAAGCGTCATGGTGCGCGGAACTCACGACTCGATCGTGCGTGACGCAGCGGCGCGCTGTGGAAATCACCGATTCTGCAGCCGGAAGCATGGCACCGCTGCGGAGACCGAGGTGCAGAAGCCGGACTGTGCGCAGAAGGCGCCGACCCAGAGCACTGACTGACCCGGGAGGAGTGAACTCCGGTTCCCGACCGATCGGCGGGGAGGTTCCTTGCCGCGCCGGGTGGAGAGGGGTTAAATTCCCCCACACGTCGCTGAGGGGCTGCACTCGTCGGCTTCCGTGGCGTCTTGAGGGGGAGGAGGGGGACCGATGTCGAACGCCGAGACCGGCACCATCACGACGCGGGTGCCTTCGCGACTCGACCGACTGCCCTGGTCCCGCTTCCACTGGCGAGTGGTGATCGGCCTGGGCAGCGTCTGGATCCTCGACGGTCTCGAGGTGACGATGGTCGGCAATGTCGCCGCCCGACTCACCGAGGACGGCAGCGGGCTGGACATCTCCGCCGCCCAGATCGGTATCGCGGGCGCCATCTACATCGTCGGTGCGTGCCTCGGTGCGCTCTTCTTCGGCCAGCTCACCGATCGGCTGGGCCGCAAGAAGCTCTTCCTCTGGACGCTCGTGCTCTACCTCGTCGCGACTGTCGCCACGGCGTTCTCCTTCTCACCCTGGTTCTTCTTCCTCTGCCGCTTCCTCACCGGCGCCGGCATCGGCGGCGAGTACGCGGCCATCAACTCCGCTATCGATGAGCTGATCCCTGCCCGGGTGCGCGGGCGGGTCGATCTGATCATCAACGGCAGCTACTGGCTGGGCTCGGCAGCGGGCTCTGCGCTGGCGCTCGTGCTGCTGAGCACAGCGTTCTTCCCCATGGATCTGGGCTGGCGTCTGGCCTTCGGCTTCGGCGCCGTGCTCGGCATCGCCGTGCTCATGGTGCGCCGTCACGTGCCGGAGAGCCCTCGCTGGCTGTTCATCCACGGCCAGGAGGGTGAGGCCGAGCGGATCGTCCGCGGGATCGAGGAGTCGATCGAGGAGGAGAAGGGCACCGAGCTGCCCCCGGCAGAGGACTCCCTCACCATCCGCCAGCGCACCAGCATCCCGTTCCGGGAGATCGCCGCCGTCGCGTTCCGGAAGTACCCGAAGCGCTCGGTGCTCTGCCTGGCCCTGTTCGTCGGGCAGGCGTTCCTCTACAACGGCATCACCTTCAACCTGGGCGTTCTGCTCTCCTCCTTCTACGGCGTCGGGGCGGCCCTCGCCCCGCTGTTCATCATCTTCTGGGCGCTGTCGAACTTCGCCGGTCCGGTGATCCTGGGCCACTTCTTCGACTCCGTGGGCCGCAAGCCCATGATCACCCTGGCCTATCTCGGCAGCGCCCTGGTGACGCTGCCGCTGGCCTGGGTGTTCCTCAGCGAGGCCGGCGGGCTCACCGCGTTCATGATCCTGTTGGTGATCACCTTCTTCCTGGCGTCTTCCGGGGCCAGCGCTGCCTATCTGACGGTGAGCGAGATCTTCCCGATGGAGACGCGGGCGCTCGCGATCGCCTTCTTCTATGCAGTCGGCACCGCGGTCGGTGGCATCGCCGGTCCGCTGCTCTTCGGCACCCTCATCGCGACCGGAGAGCGTGCGCCCGTGGCGATCGGCTTCCTCGTCGCCGCGGTGGTGATGGCACTGGGCGGCGTTGCCGAGCTGCTCTTCGGGGTCAAGGCCGAGGGCCAGAAGCTCGAGGACCTCGCCACCCCGCTCACCGTCCAGGACGCCGACGATGCGGAGGCCCCCGGCGCGGAGGGCGATGGCGCGCAGGCCGATAGTGCGCAGGGCGATGGTGTAAACGGCGATGACACCGGCGGCTCCTCCGGCCCGGGCCCGGGCCGGGAGCGCACCTGATGCCGGTGGGGTGCCTGGTCTTCGGCCATCGCCCAGCGTTCCGCGCCGAGGGGCGCACCATGCGTTGGGAGTGCGAGCGCGGCTGCGCGGAGGGTGGCGGCGAGAAGACCTACTCCACCGCGGCGGAGGCGGAGCGGTTTGCGGCGGCCTTCGACCGGCGCGGCGACGACGGGCTCGGGAAGAACGCCCCCCTGCTCGGCATGTTCCCGCTGCGGATCTGGCAATGGCTGCGCCGCCGGGGCGGGCCCGAGGGCTGAATCGTCGGCGTCCGACGTAGACCGATTGTCGGAATCCGCCTCAGTCAGTCGGCGTCCGCCTCAGACTGATCATCGGCGTCCCTCTCAGGCCGTCGGCGGCTCGAGCAGGCGGGAAGGATGAGCGGGCGCGGAGGAGTGCCAGGACTGGGTGCGCTCGTAGGTCTCCCAGCCCATCGCGACGTAGAGGCCGTCGGCGCCGGTGGGGGAGTCGTCGTCGACCTCGAGGTCCACGTGGGTGCGTCCACGCTCGACGGCGTCCTGGATCGAGGCGTTCAGCAGTGCTTTCGCGATGCCGTGGCCGCGGGCGGAGCGGTGCACTCCCAGGTACTCCAGGTAGGTGCCCTCGCCCAGGGTCTCGGTCGCCGGGATCACAGCGGCGACCAGGCCGCCAGCAGGCAACCAGACCCCGCCGCGGTCGATCTCGGCGATCCACCAGTGGTCCCATCCCGCCTCCTCGGGGTTCTCGATGAGTCGCTGGACGAACTCGGCGAAGGACTCCCGGTAGGAGTTGAAGTGGTCCGCGAAGGACTCCTCGAGCATCCGGTGCACGGTGCGCACGTCCTGCGCGACAGGCAGGCCGGATTCGTGGCGGTGGACCTTCCTCACCCGAGTGCCCTCTCGTGGCGCGGGAAGTCCGGGCAGCTCGGCGGGGTCCACGGGGCGTCGCATATGCAACCAGGTGCGCACCATCGAGTAGCCCGCAGCGGTGAGGAGCCGCCCGCGGTCGGTGTCCAGTTCGTTCGCGTCGGCGTCGAGCTGTGTGCGCTCCACCCCGCGTGCTCGGGCGAAGGACCCGCCCACCTCGACCGCCCAGTCCAGCAGCGCGGCGGCCAGGGCGTCCCGTTCGGGGGCGTCCTCGGCGATCACGAACTGGACGTTGGTGCGGCCGGTGGCGCGGTCCTCCAGAGCCACCCAGGCGAGCGGGTCCTTATCGAGCGAGGGGGATCCATCAGCGGCGACGGGCACCACCACGACCTCGCGGCGCGCCCAGGACTTCAGCCCCACCATGCGCGAGCGCATCCCCGCCTCGTCGGCCACCCCACCCGGGGTGTGGCGACGGATGTCCGCGGTGACCAGCGCGACGACTGCAGGAACATCGGCCTCGATCGGCACCCGGGTGGTCAGTCGACCCTCCAGGGCTGCGGGCATCGTGGGCGGGAAGTGATCGGTCAGCAGCATCCGTCCATCTTTTCACGATTCGGCCTGGGGCCGCGGAGCGCGGTGCTTCGCTCAGCGCTCGTCGGCCGTGACCGACTCCCGGTCCTGGGCGGAAGAGGCGGCGCCGCCATCGCCAAGCTCGCCCGCGTCCGCAGCCTCGAGCTGCTCCGGATCGATCACGGGGATCGGCCCGGTGCGCGGGTGCGAGTCCTGCGGCTCGGTGCCTGTGCCGCCGAGCTCGGCGGCCGCGTCGGCACCCGGCTGGGAGGCGAACTCGTCCGCGGACTCGACGGTCTCGCGCAGCGGCACGTGCTTGATGAACAGTGAGAGCACCAGCGCTATCACTGCGAAGGGCACGGCGGTGAGGAACACCATGTGCATCGCCTCGCCCATGCCCATGCGGATCGGCTCCACGAGGATCTCGGGCAGCTCCGAGAGCGCGGAGGGATCCAGCGCCGCGTTCTCGAGGCCGGAGACGTCCGCGCCGCCGGAGGCCTGCAGGGCGGCGAGGTCCTCTGCGGGCAGCGCTGCGATCTGCTCGGTGATCGAGGTGGACATGGAGGCGGTCATCACGGTGCCCAGCACCGCGATGCCCACGGTCGAGCCGATGTTGCGGAAGAACTGGATTGCGGCGGTGGCGGTGCCGAGCTCGCGACGTGCCACGGCGTTCTGCACGATCAGCGTGTACACCTGCATCGACAGGCCGAGTCCCAGACCGATCACGATCATGGCGAGGGTGAGGTGCCACTGGGTGTCGCCGTACTCGAGGGCGACCAGCAGGACGTAGCCGATCACCATGATGATGCCGCCGACGATGAGGAACGGACGGTAGCGGCCGGTCTTCGAGATCAGCAGGCCCACGATGATCGAGGTGAGGATCATCGCGACGGACTGGGGGATCAGGATCATGCCGGAGGCGGTCGCGGAGACGCCCATGACGCCCTGTGCATAGACCGGGATGTAGATGATCGCGCCGAACATCGCCACGGCGATCGCGAAGGAGGCCGCGACCGACAGGGCCACGATCGGCCGCAGCAGCAGCTGCATCGGCAGCAGCGGCTCCTCGACCTTCGTCTCGATGATCACGAAGGCGATGAGGAAGGCGGCGGCGATCGTATACATGCCCAGGATCACGGGGGAGGTCCAGGCGAAGTCGCCACCGCCCCAGGTGGTCGCGAGCAGCGCGATGACCAGGCCCGGCGTGAGGGTGACGATGCCCCAGTAGTCGATCTTGCCGTGCTGATCGGCCTTCTCCAGGTGCAGGAACTTCATGATGAAGACGAAGGCGGCGATCCCGATCGGGAGGGTCAGGTAGAACAGCCAGCGCCAGCCCAGATGGTCGGTGACGACGCCTCCGATGAGCGGCCCCGCGATCGAGGTCACGCCGAAGACGGCGCCCATGATGCCCTGGTACTTGCCACGCTGACGGGGCGGGATGATGTCGCCGATGATCGTCTGGCTCAGCGGCATCAGGGTGCCCATGCCCAGGCCCTGCACGGCGCGGGCGAAGACCAGGAACCAGAAGCCCTCCGCCATGCCGGCGAGGGCCGAGCCGACCATGAACACGGCCAGGCCGCCCAGGTAGAACCAGCGGCGGCCGTAGAGGTCGGAGAGCTTGCCGACGACCGGCACGGACACGGCCGACACCAGCATTGCGGCGGTCGCGATCCAGCTGTAGTGCTCGATGCCGCCGAGCTCGCCGACGATGCGGGGCATCGCGGGGCCGACGATCGTCTGCGAGAGGGACGCGACGAACATGCCGAGCATGAGGCCGACGAAGACGAGCTTGCCCTGTCGGTCCAGGCCCGTGAAAACGGGGGCGGTGCTCGGGCCGGAGGGCGGCGTGGTGGCGGGTGCTGTGCTCATTGAGCTCCTCGGGACAGTGATGTGCTGACGGAATGATGGAGAGGGCGCCGGCGGGCGTCCGATGGTCGTAGCGCGTCACTGGGCCTCGACGGGAACACCCTATCCAACTGTTGCAGTCAATGCACTATTTCACTGAGTGCAGATTTTGTGATCTGTCGGACCTACGATGGTCCGGTGAACGAGTTGACCGATACCGATCAGGGCCTGGGACTGCGCGAGCTGAAGAAGCGCCAATCCCGCATCGCCATGCACCGTGCCGCCCTCGAGCTGGTGAGCGAGCACGGGCTCGGCGGGGTCACCGTCGAAGCGATCGCCCATCGTGCCGGGGTCTCCACCCGGACCTTCTTCAATCATTGGTCCACGAAGGAATCCGCGATCATCGGGGTTCTCAGCGCCGGGGACGACGAGATCGCGGAGCGGCTGCGCCATCTGGCTGAGGAGCAGGGGCCGCAGCAGGCGCTGCGCACGGTGATGCGCGAGGCGATCTCCTCCGCGCCCATCGATGCCGGGCTGCGAGAGCTGAAGAAGCAGGTCATGGCCAAGGAGCCGCGGCTGCATTCCCTCTCCACCGGCAACCTGCACCTGGTGCAGACCGAGATGGTCGAGGCGCTCGCGGCGGTCCTCGAGGGGGAGGACGCCCAGGAGCGGGCGATGCTCGCCGTGCAGATCGGCTTCGCCGTCACCCGTACCGCTTTCGCCGTCTCGATGTCGCGCGGGATCGATCTGGGGACAGCCTTCGACGAAGTGCTGGACCGCTACGACGCGGCCGACGGGCCCTTCTGACCGCGGAGAGAGCCGAGTCTCGCGCGTCAACGCATCAACGCGTCACGCACCGGGCGTCATGCGCGAGGCGTCACGCGCCGGGTCTCACCGCACCAGGCGCCCGTGCCCGCTCTCCCAGCCGCGGCCGTCCGCCAGCCGCTCGGCGACCAGGCGCTCGAGCCGTGTGCGGCGTGGCAGGGCGGTGACCTCATAGGGCGGGCGTTCGCCGAACACGAAGAAGGCCGCACCGTCGTCGGAGCGCTCATAGGAGAGCCGCTCCCAGCGGCCCGCGAAAGCACCGAGGTTCGAGTTCGCGCCGAGCTCCTCGGTGAGCAGCGGGTTCACCAGCCAGGAGTCGCAGAGGAACTCATGGCCGAAGGGCGCCGCCTCCGACGGGCGCGCGGTGTCGAGATCGGCGTAGTGGGTGGTGAAATATGCCGTCGCCTGATCGAGGGACTCATCGACCGCGGCGGGATCCAGCGGCCCGGTGGCGGGGATGTGGGCACCGATCACCCAGCGCTCCTGCGCCGTTCCCTTCTCGGCGCGATGCAGGTCGAACTGGAGGCGGCCCAGGTGCACCAGCCGCCCTCGCCAGTTCAGCGCCATCCATGCCAGCTGGTGCAGCCCCAGCCTTCCGCTGCTGCGGCGATGGACCCGCATCTGCTGGCCGAGATCCGCGAGCACGTGCCAGGACTGCTCGGCGCTCAGGCCGCGCTCTCGGTGCCAGGCTCGCACCGTCGACGTGCTCACCACGAGCGCGAGGATCGAGAGCAGGCCCTCCCCGGGGGCGAGACGCTGCTGCAGGAGGTTGTGGCGCTCCTCCAGAGAGCCGAGATCAGCCGCGGGCGGCTCGAGCCCCGCGCTCGCCCGCAGCAGGTTCGCGGTGCGGGTGACCTCCGTCAGGATCTCCTGATCCGCCATGGCCGGGGCGATCAGAGCACGGAGCTCGGCATGATCCTGGCCGGTGATGCCCAGCCGCTCGAGCAGTGCTGGCGTCGAGGGAGCGCTCAGCATCTGGGCGACAGCCGCCGGTGGCAGCTCGTCGGTGGCGCGGACGGCCCGCGGCGGATCGCCGAGGACCTCGAACTGGGCATCACAGCGATCGGTCATGCGCACACGGTAGCGCTCACTGCCCACCGGATGTGAGCTGGGCCGCTACGATTCCAGGGTCGAGACCACGCACCCGTCGGCCTGCGCCGACGCAGGAGGAGCCAGAGCATGAGCACCCAGACCCCTGAGACCCCTGAGACCTCTGGCGGCACCGCTGCGGAGCTCAGCCCGTCGGCCGTCGCGATCCGTGACGCCTACGCCTTCGAAGGCGGTCGGATCCACCTCGGCGCGATGATCGAGGGGGAGACCCCGAGCCCCGCTGTGGCCGTGAACCTGTCGGTGGGGATGCTGAACCGTCACGGACTGATCGCCGGCGCCACCGGCACCGGCAAGACGCGCACCCTGCAGGTGATCGCCGAGCAGGCCGCGCACGCCGGAGCCTCCGTGTTCGTGGCAGATATGAAGGGTGACCTCTCCGGCATCGCCGTGCCGGGGGAGGCGTCCGAGAAGCTGTCCGCACGCGCCGCTGCACGCGGCCAGGAGTGGATCTCCCGCGCCGCCCCGACCGAGTTCTTCAGCCTCGGCGGCCAGGGCGAGGGAGTGCCGATCCGCACCACCGTGAGCACCTTCGGGCCGGTACTGATGTCCAAGGTGCTCGAGCTGAACGAGACCCAGGAGAGCTCGCTGGGCCTGATCTTCCACTACGCGGACAGCCAGGGACTGGGACTGCTGGACCTCAAGGATCTGCGCGCCCTGATCCAGTTCCTCACCTCTGACGAGGGCAAGGGTGAGCTCAAGGGCATCGGAGGGATCTCCACCGCGACCGCCGGCGTGATCCTGCGCAGTTTGACCGCCTTCGAGGCCTCCGGGGCGGATGTCTTCTTCGGCGAACCCGCCTTCGACACGGAGAAGCTGCTGCGCAAGGCCGAGGATGGCACGGGGATCATCTCCTGCCTCGAGCTGCCGGGCGTCGCCACCCGACCCGCCCTGTTCTCCACCTTCATGATGTGGATGCTCGCCGAGCTGTACCAGGACCTGCCTGAGGTGGGCGACCTCGAGGTGCCCAAGCTCGTGTTCTTCTTCGACGAGGCGCACCTGCTGTTCAAGGACGCCTCCAAGGCGTTCCTCGATCAGGTCGTCCAGACCGTGCGACTGATCCGTTCCAAGGGCGTGGGCGTCTTCTTCATCACCCAGACCCCGAAGGACGTCCCGGGAGATGTGCTCGCCCAGCTCGGCAACCGGGTCCAGCATGCGCTGCGCGCCTTCACGCCCGACGATGCCAAGGCGCTCAAGGCCACCGCCAGCACCTTCCCCACCTCCGACCACGACCTGGTCGAGGTGATCCCAGCACTCGGCACCGGCGAGGCGATCGTGACCGTGATGAGCGAAGACGGCGCCCCCACTCCCGTCGCGATCACCGCAGTGCGCGCGCCGGAATCCTCGATGGAACCGGCCGGTGCGGAGGTCATCTCCGCTGCAGTGAAGGCCTCACCGCTCGCTGCGGAGTACGGGACCCCGGTGGATCGGGAGTCCGCGTACGAGATCCTCACCGCACGCGCCGAGAAGGACGCGAAGGCCCTCGAGGAGGGGGCCGATGACGGCGCTGAGCAGGGGGTGAAGGGATCCACGGGTTCGACCTCGTCACAGCCGAAGGCGCAGAACAAGAAGGACGAAGGCGGGTTCTTCGAGAAGCCGGCGGTGAAGTCATTTCTCCGCTCCGCCGGCACCGTGCTGGGCCGAGAGATCACCCGCAGCCTGTTCGGTACGAAGCGCCGCCGCTGAGCAGTCGGGCCAGCCGAGGCTCGCTTGTCGCAGCACCGGTCCCTCGCAGCACCGGCCCATCGCAGCAGGCCCGGAGATGACGAGAGCCCCTGGCATCTGCCGGGGGCTCTCGGTGCATCAGGTCCTGTGAGGACCGGGATCAGACGGAGTTCAGATCACTTCTTGCCCTGGTTGGCGACGGCCTCCGCCGCGGCCTTCGCAGCGACCGGGTCAAGGTAGCGGCCGCCCTTCTCGACGGGCTGGAAGTCCTCGTCCAGCTCGTACACCAGCGGCTGGCCGGTGGGGATGTTCAGGCCGGAGATCTCTTCGTCGGAGATGCCGTCGAGGTACTTCACCAGTGCGCGCAGCGAGTTGCCGTGGGCGGCGATCAGCACGGTCTTGCCGTCGACGAGGTCAGGCTTGATGCCCTCCTCCCAGTACGGCAGGAAGCGCTCGACGACATCCTTGAGGCACTCGGACTTGGGCAGCTGATCACCGAGACCCGCGTACTGCGGGTCCTGGTCCTGGCTGAACTCGGTGCCGAACTCGATCTCGGGCGGCGGCGTGTCGTAGGAACGACGCCAGGCCATGAACTTCTCCTCGCCGTACTTCTCACGGATCTCGGACTTGTTCATGCCCTGGAGCGCACCGTAGTGACGCTCGTTCAGGCGCCAGTCGCGCTTGACGGGGATCCAGTGGCGGTCGGCGGCGTCGAGGGAGAGGTTCGCGGTCATGATCGCCCGGCGCTGCAGCGAGGTGTGCACGACATCGGGGAGGATGCCGGCCTCCTTCAGCAGCACGCCGCCGTTGGCGGCCTCAGCCTCACCCTTCTCGGTGAGGGCTACGTCCACCCAGCCGGTGAACAGGTTCTTCGCATTCCAGTCGCTCTCGCCGTGGCGGAGCAGCACGAGTGTGTAGGTCATGGTCACAGCCTAACGGCGCGGGGGAGCGGGCGCAGTTCCTGCCCATCGGTTGCCCGCCTCGCCGGGCGCGGGGCGGACGCTACGCTCGATCCCATGCTCAGCACTGCTCCCGGCGCCCTCGCCGACGTCCCCGTCGTCCTGCTCGATCTCGACGGCACGATCGTGGACTCCGGACCCGGCATCTTCGCGGCGCTCGGGCACGCCTTCGCGGCCTGCGACGAGCCGCTCCCCGAGCCCGCCGTGCTGCGCACCTTCATCGGTCCGCCGTTGACGACCTCCTTCCGCGGCGTGCTCGGGATGAGCGCCGAGCGCGCGGAGCAGCTCCGCCTCTCGTATACCGAGCACTACCAGTCCCACGGCCTGCTGGACGCGTTGCCCTATCCGGGGATCCCGGAGCTGCTGGACGGACTTGCGGCGTCCGGGCGCACCGTCGCGGTCGCCACCAACAAGCCGGAGACCACGGCGCGGCGCTTGCTCGAGCACCAGGGCCTCGGGGACCGCTTCGCGCTGATCGGCGGCACCGACCGCGCCTCGGGCAGGAGCGACAAGGCGGCGGTGATCGGCAGCGTGCTCGAGCGCCTGGGTCTCGCGGCCGGGGCGGCGGGCAGGGCGCGGACCGTGATGATCGGTGACCGGATCCACGACGCCGAGGGCGCCTCGGAGCACGGCGTGCCCGCGCTGCTGGTCGGCTGGGGATACGGAGGGCCCGTCGAGCAGGCGGCCGACGTCCCACGGGTCGCGACCGTCGCCGAGCTCTCTGCACTCCTGATGGGCTGAGCCCTCGTGCGGGCGCTCAGGCCTCGAGCAGGATCGTGAAGGGGCCGTCGTTGGTGAGGCCCACGCGCATCATCGCGCCGAAGCGGCCGGTCGCGACGGTGACGCCGCGCTCGCGGATCGCCTCGACCACCTGTGCGACGAGCGGTTCGGCGACGGGCCCCGGGGCCGCGCCGCTCCAGGAGGGCCTGCGCCCCTTGCGCACATCGGCGTAGAGCGTGAACTGGGAGACCACCAGCACCTGCGCCCCGGCATCGAGCACCGAGCGCTCGCCCTCCAGGATGCGCAGCTCGCAGATCTTCCGGGCGATCGTGGCCACCTGCTCGGGCCCGTCCTCGTGGGTGACCCCGACCAGCACGAAGAGGCCTTCGCCCTCGATCGAGCCGACCACCTCACCCTCGACCTCGACCTCGGCACCGTCGACTCTCTGGAGCACTGCACGCATGCCCCGATGGTCGCACAGGGGAACGCGTTGCGGAGGCTGGCGCCAGATCCTGTGGTCAGCCGGGACGGATCAAGTCTGGCCAGCCGGGAAGGATCTGGTCAGCCGGGAAGGATCGAGTCGATCCTGCGCTCCTGGGTGGGGGAGTCGTCGTCCCCGTCGTGCTGCTGACCGCGTGAGGAGTCCAGCGGGGGCAGCGGCTGGGTCGCCGGAAGGTTCCTGGGAGCGGGTGCGGAGCGAGGGGGAGGGGGGCCGGTGTGCTCGAGCGGGGCGGAGAACTGCGGCGGGGCAGACTGCTGCCACGGTGACGAAGGGTTCTGCGGCACGCCATGACGTGGCGCTGGCTGCTGAGATGCCGGCTGCTGCGACGCGGGTTGCTGCGGCCCGGCGTGCGATGGCACAGACCGTGAGGGCGCGAACTGTGACAACCCGGGCTGCGGCGGCGCTGACTGCTGCGGTGCCGAATGTGTGGGCATGGTCTGCGGGGGCGCCGACTGCTGTGCGGAGGCGGACATGCCCTGCTGCGGAGCGACGGATGGGCGCGATGGGACCTGCGCCTGGGCCTGCTGCTGCGACTGCTGCTGGGCCTGCTGAGGCGCCGGCTGCTGCCCGGTCGGGGCGGGGTCCGGGGCGGGAGCCTGACGCACTCCCGTCGGCCCATGGGTGGGCGGGACCGGCTGCTGGGGCTGGGAAGGGGACCCGGGGCCCTGTACGACCGGTCCTCCCGCAGCGGTAGCGGCGTCCCTGCGACGCTGCTCTGCCCGGCGGGCCTCGGTGACCCACTCCTCGGCGACGCGCACGATCGCTTCGGTGGCGGCCTCCCAGGCGGCCTCCTGCTGCCGGTGCGGGCCGGTGGCCAGGGACAGCACCACGCCCGCGGAACGCAGTGCGACCTCGGTCGGATCCACCCGCTCAGCGAACACCTCATGCCAGGTGCGGATGGCCTCCTCGACACGCTCCTGCATGGCGCGGTCGATGCGCCCGGCGTTGCCGTAGTCCGCCAGGACGCTGAGATGGGCAAGCAGGCAGGCGAGATCGTCGGCCCGACGGCCCGGACCCACGGTGTCGATGTCGAGCAGGCCCACCACCTTGCCGTTCTCGACGAATACCTGAGCCTCGTAGAAGTCGCCGTGCACCACATCGTGCGGGCGCATGTCCATGCGCTGCTCGAGTGCTGTCAGACCCTCGCGGATCGCTCGTACCAGCGCATCCAAGCGGGGGCCGAGGGAGGGGACGGCGGAGCTGACGATCCCGGCGTAGAACTCCACGGAGTCGGTCCACGGCGGGCGCAGCGGGAGGGAGTACATCGAGGCGGGGAGCCGATCGACGAGGGCCACGAGGTCCTCGGCCCGGCAGGCGCTGACGCCTTCGTCGATCACCGCACGGGCCAGCGGACGGCCGGGGAGCTCGGCGAGGACCACGAGCCCGTTGTGGTGGGCGATCACCTCGGGAACCGGCACTCCTGCGGCCAGCAGACGGTGATGGCGGTCCACGATCTCTCCGCTGCGATGCGGCTGCATGACCTTGAGGAAGACGGCGCGTTCGCCCTGCGAGGCGCGCAGCACGGCGCGACGCCCGGGGCGATAGGACACCACGTCGATCGCGATCGGCACCGACGGGTCGCTGCCGATCGGCGCGCCGAGATCGCGCAGGGTGCGGCCGACGATGTCGGGGTAGCAGACCTGCGGCAGCATCGGCAGCCAGGGATCGTGCGGATAGCGCCATACGCGAACGTTGATGTCCCCGTCGGTCATCACCAGGGTCTGCTCGGCGACGTAGAGGTTCTTCTCGCGCTCGCCGATATGCGCGCTCGCCCCGAACAACTCCTCACGTGCAGGAGCCTGCGGTCCGTCGAGCTCAGGCCAGGAGACCATCGTCCGGTACAGCGCCTTGGTGCTGCGTCCGGGGCGGTGGTCGACGTGGTCGAGCTGCCAGCTGTGCAGCACTCCGCCGGAGTTGACGACGGCCGAGCGGAGGAGTCCTCCCGCGCCGGGCCCGGTGAGGAGCTCGGAGCCGTCCTGCGTGTGTGACATGGGCGATTCATTCTTGTCATGAGGTCATCAGGCGACAACGCCTACGATGCTTTCATGGCTGATCGTACCGATAACCTCACCAGCGGGAACCTTCTGGGTATTCCCGAGACCCGACTGCCCGACGACTTCGTTGATGTACAGGTGGCCGAAGAGCTCGTCGATGGTGAGCCGCAGGAGATCGCCGCTCGCCATCTCGAGTCGCCTCTCGCCTGGGCCACCTTGGCCGAGGACGCGCTCTCCGACGGCGACGAGGTCGCCGCCTACGCCTACGCCCGCACCGGCTACCACCGGGGCCTGGATGCGCTGCGCAAGTCCGGCTGGCGCGGCCAGGGTCCGATTCCCGCCTCCCATGCCCCGAACCGCGGATTCCTGCGCGCACTGGCGATGCTCGGGGAGACCTCCCGCCGGCTCGGCGACGTGGCCGAGGCGGATCGCGTGACCGCCTTCCTACGCGAGGCCGACCCGACTCTGCTGGGCTGATGTCCCCGAGCCTGCGCGGCAGAGAACGCGGCAGTCAGCAGGGGCCGTCCGGCTCTGCTTGGTAGGATTCTCGCGGTCCTGTGCGCTCCCTGCGCCGCAGGCCCCCATCAGTTCGTTCTCGTCCTCCAGGAGTCGCCATGCCCGCCGTCGTGATCGTCGGAGCCCAGTGGGGTGACGAGGGGAAGGGCAAAGCCACCGATCTCCTCGGTGAGCGGGTCGACTACGTCGTCAAGCCCAACGGAGGCAACAACGCCGGGCACACCGTGGTGGTGGACGGCGAGAAGTTCGAGCTGAAGCTGCTCCCCGCCGGCATCCTCTCGCCGCAGGTCACGCCCGTGATCGGCAATGGTGTGGTGGTGAATCTCGAGGCTCTGTTCGAGGAGATCGGGATGCTCGAGTCGCGCGGCGTGGACGCTTCGCGGCTGCGGATCAGCGCCAACGCCCACATCGTCGCGCCCTATCACCAGACGCTCGACAAGGTCACCGAGCGCTTCCTGGGCAAGCGCGCCATCGGCACCACCGGGCGTGGCATCGGTCCCGCGTACATGGACAAGATCGGCCGTCTCGGCATCCGTGTCCAGGACCTCTACGACGAGTCGATCCTGCGGCAGAAGATCGAGGGCGCACTGCGCCAGAAGAACGAGCTGCTGGTCAAGCTGTACAACCGGCGGGCGGTCGAGGTCGACGAGATCGTCGAGAACCTCCTGTCCTATGCCGAGCGCCTGCGCCCGATGGTGGTCGACGCCACGTTGGTGCTGAACGACGCGCTGGACCGGGGCGAGGTGGTCCTCATGGAGGGCGGCCAGGCCACCTACCTGGACGTCGACCACGGCACCTATCCGTTCGTCACCAGCTCCAACCCGACCGCGGGCGGTGCCTGCACAGGCACCGGCATCGGTCCCACCCGCATCGACCGGGTGATCGGGATCGTCAAGGCGTACACCACCCGTGTGGGCGCCGGGCCGTTCCCGACCGAGCTGTTCGACAAGTGGGGCGAGTACCTGCAGACCACCGGGGGAGAGGTCGGCGTGAACACCGGCCGCCCCCGTCGCTGCGGCTGGTACGACGCGCTGATGATCCGCCACGCGGTGCGCATCAACGGCTTCACCGACATCGTGCTGACCAAGCTCGACGTGCTCACCGGCATCGATGAGGTGCCGATCTGCACGGGCTATGACATCGACGGCGTGATCCACCGTGATATGCCGATGACGCAGACCGAGTTCCATCACGCCACGCCGGTCTACGAGACGCTCCCGGGCTGGACCGAGGATCTCTCCGAGGCCCGCACCTTCGAGGAGCTGCCGGAGAACGCCCGCGCCTATGTGCTCCGTCTCGAGGAGCTCGCGGGCTGCCGGATCAGCGCCATCGGCGTGGGCCCGGACCGCGCCGCGACCATCGCTGTCCACGACCTGCTGCCGGAGGTGGCCGGCTGACGTGGTGAGCCGTCGTACCGATCCTGAGGCAGGGCGCAGCGCGCTCGCGACCTGGGCGACCGCGCCAGCGGATGCCGGACGCCCCGTCCTGGCCCCCGCGGTGCGCCACACCCTGGAGACGTTCGCCGAGGAGTTCCCCGGCGGCGCCGTCGAACTTCGGGTCCCTCCCTATGCGGCGGTGCAGGCCATCGCCGGCACCCGCCACACCCGAGGCACCCCGCCCGCCGTCGTCGAGACCGACGCCGCCACCTGGCTCGCGCTGGTCAGCGGTGACCTCGCCTGGGCAGAAGCTGTCGCCGGTGGTCGTGTGCATGCCAGTGGCGAACGCAGTGACCTCGCAGAGCTGCTGCCGCTGCCCGGTCCGCGCCGCGTCGTGCGCGCCGCCCGTGAACAGGAGAAGCGATGAGCATCGCCGTAGAGATCGCGGTCGAGGACCTCGTGGGCCTCGATGTCGCCGCCAAGGCGGGCGCGGACCGGGTGGAGCTGTGCATCGAGCTCGAGCGCGGTGGGATCACCCCACCGCCCGAACTGGTCGAGGAATGCACGCGCCGGGCCGCCGCGCTGGTGGCAGCCCGAGATGCGAAGCCGCACTTCGATGTGCACGTGCTGATCCGCGCCCGGGCGGAGCGCGGCGACTTCCTGGACCATCCCGAGGAGTTCCTGTACTCCGAGGACGAGGTCGAGCTGATGGCCCGCCAAGCTCGTGACGCCGTGACCGCCGGCGCTGCCGGGGTGGTGATCGGGGCCCTCACCGAGTCGGGGGAGCTGGACGTCCCCGCGATCGAGGTCATCCGGGACGGGGCTCTGACCGCCGGCAGCGGCGCACTGCGAGGCATCACCCTCACCGCCCACCGCGCCGTCGACGCACTGCCCGGTCGTGCCGAGCGCGAGCACGCCGTGCGGACCCTGCTGGGCCTCGGCTTCCACCGCGTGCTCAGCTCGGGCGGCGCGGCCCGTGCCCTGGACGGAGCCGAGGATCTGGGCGCCATGGTCGACGCCGCCGAGGGGCTGCTCGACATCTGCGCCGGTGGCGGAGTGCGTCCCGCGGACCTCGTCGATCTCGCGCGCCGCAGCGGCGTGCCCGACGTGCACCTGTCCGCTCGCCGTCGCGCCGGCGCACCGGTCGAGGCCGACGCCCCCGAGACCCGCACCGACCCGGCGATCGTCGCCGCGGCGGTCGACGCTGCTGGAGGACTGTGAACACTGTGAATGCACCCGAACACCCTGAACGCCCTGAACGCCCTGAGCGCGCTGAGCGCTCTGAGCGCCCTGAGCGCGCCGAGCCCGCTGGCCGTGATGAGAGCGACACCCCTGACGGTCACCAGGTCGCCACCCCGCAGGAGGCCACCCGAGAGGACGCCCCAGAGGCCGACGATCCGGCGACGGCGACCGCGGAGCCGGACGAGACCAGCATCTACGTGCGTCGCAGTCGCACCCCGACCCTGGGCTTCTGGGTCGCCGTCGCGATCGCGCTGCCTGCTGTGGCCGCGCTGATCAGCGCCCCGTTCTTCGACTTCGCAGACCTCGGCGGAGTGCTCAACTTCGTGCTGCTCGCCGCAGTCATCGTCGGTCTCCCGCTGGCCACGATCGCGGCCGTCATCGACTCGGTTCGCCACCGCCGGAAGAGCTCGCCCGAGCGCTGATCCCATGCTGGACGGCATGTCGGCGGGACCTCGCGCTGTGGCACTATGGACCGGTGGCACGCGGCGACGGAAAACTCTCCCATGACCTGCTCCCCGGTGAGAAGGGCCCGCAAGACGCCTGTGGCGTCTTCGGTGTCTTCGCGCCCGGTGAGGACGTCTCGAAACTGACCTATTACGGTCTCTATGCGCTGCAGCACCGCGGGCAGGAATCTGCCGGCATCGCCACCAGCGACGGCTCCCAGATCATGGTCTACAAGGACATGGGGCTGGTCTCCCAGGTCTTCGACGAGGCCTCCCTCGGAGCGCTCCAGGGACACATCGCGCTCGGGCACACCCGGTACTCGACCACCGGTGCCTCCAACTGGTCCAACGCCCAGCCCGCACTGGGCCCCCGCCCCGACGGCACCGTGGCGATGGCCCACAACGGCAACCTGGTGAACACCGAGGAGCTGCTCGAGCTGATCGCGGAGCGCCATGGCACTCCGCGCACCGGTGAGCTGGGACGCGGCAACACGACCGACACCGCACTGGTCACCGCACTGCTGAACAGCGAAGGCCCGCTCGAGGACGCGCTGCGCGAGCTGATGCCGCACCTGCGCGGCGCCTACTGCTTCACCCTGATGGACGAGACCACCCTGTACGCGGCACGTGACCCGCAAGGGATCCGCCCGCTGGTGCTGGGCCGGCTCGAGCGCGGCTGGGTGGTCGCCTCCGAGACCGCCGCCCTGGACATCTGCGGTGCGAGCTTCGTGCGGGAGATCGCCCCCGGCGAGATGATCGTCATCGACGAGCAGGGCCTGCGCAGCGAGCAGGTCATGAAGCCCGAGCCCAAGGGCTGCGTCTTCGAGTACGTCTACCTCGCCCGCCCCGACACCCGCATCGCCGGCCGCAGCGTGAACGAGGCCCGTGCCGAGATGGGCCGCCAGCTGGCCCGCGAACATCCCGTCGAGGCGGATCTGGTGATCCCGACCCCGGAATCCGGGACCCCGGCCGCGATCGGCTACGCGCAGGAGTCCGGCATCCCCTACGGCCAGGGGATGGTGAAGAACGCCTATGTGGGACGCACCTTCATCCAGCCCAGCCAGACCATCCGCCAGCTCGGGATCCGACTCAAGCTCAACCCGCTGCGAGAGGTGATCGCCGGCAAGCGACTGGTCGTCATCGACGACTCGATCGTGCGCGGCAACACCCAGCGCGCCGTGGTGAGGATGCTGCGCGAAGCCGGAGCAGCCGAGGTGCACGTGAGGATCTCCTCCCCGCCGGTGCGCTGGCCCTGCTTCTACGGCATCGACTTCGCCTCCCGGGCAGAGCTGATCGCCAACGGTCTGGGCATCGAGGAGATCGCCCGGTCCCTCGGTGCGGACTCGCTCGGCTACATCTCCGAAGAGGGGATGATCACCGCCACCGCACAGCCGGAAGAGGCGCTGTGCACCGCCTGCTTCTCCGGGAAGTACCCGGTCGCCCTGCCGGAGCCCGTCGCCCGGGCGCAGGGCATCACCCAGGCTCGTGAGCCCGAGCCCGCCGTCGTCGGGAAGGACGCATGAACACCACGGACCCCAGGCCCGCTTCGATCACCTACGCCGGATCGGGGGTGGACACCGCCGCTGGAGACCGCGCCGTCGAGCTGATGAAGGAGGCCGTGGCCGCGACCCACGGGCCGCAGGTGCTCGGCGGGATCGGCGCCTTCGCCGGCCTTGTCGACGTCAGCGCGCTCAAGGAGTACCGGCGCCCGCTGCTGGCCTCCTCGACCGACGGAGTGGGCACCAAGATCGCGATCGCCCGCGAACTCGACATCCACGACACCATCGGACGTGACCTGGTGGGCATGGTCGTGGACGACATCATCGTCGTCGGCGCAGCGCCGCTGGCCATGACCGACTACATCGCGTGCGGCAAGGTGGTGCCCGAGCGGATCGCCGACATCGTGCGCGGCATCGCCGAGGGCTGCCAGATCGCCGGCTGCGCCCTGGTGGGTGGAGAGACCGCTGAGCACCCCGGGCTGATGGCCGCCGAGGACTATGACGTGGCCGGTGCCGCCGTCGGCGTCGTCGAAGCTGATGAGCTGCTCGGACCGGACCGCGTCCGGGCCGGCGACGTGGTGATCGGGATGGACGCCTCCGGTCTCCACTCCAATGGATACTCCCTGGTGCGCGCCGTGATCGCGGCCGCAGGCGTCTCGCTGGAGACGCATGTCGACGATTTCAGTCGCACGCTCGGCGAGGAGCTCCTCGAGCCCACCCGCATCTACACCGCGGATCTGCTGGCCGTGCTGCGGGATGCACGCACCACCGGTGCCATCCACGCGCTGAGCCATGTCACCGGCGGCGGCCTCGCCGCGAACCTCGCCCGCGTGATGCCCCGCGGGCTCGCCGCACGCGTGGACCGTGCACGCTGGCAGCCCGGCGCCGTGTTCTCCCGCGTGGCGCAGTGGGGCTCGGTGCCTCAGCTGGATCTCGAAGGGACCCTGAACATGGGCGTCGGGATGGTGGCGCTGGTCGATCCCACGAAGGCCGACGCCACGTTGGCGGTGCTCGCCGAGCAGGGTCTCGGGGCGCGCGTGATCGGCGAGGTCGTCGGCGAGGACGCGCTGCCCGAGCCGGGCGCCGCACTCGAGCATGTGGTCGCCGGCGCGAAGGGCGTCGACGGCGGTTCGGTTCTCCTCGCAGGTCAGTACCCCGGCTGGTCCTGAGACTCCGCTGGTCACGGCGCTGGTTCGTGGCACAGGATCCGTGATGTCGTGACACAGGAGCCGTGACGTCGTGACACAGTGGCCGTGACACAGCAGGAGGGCCGACCCAATGGGTCGGCCCTCCTGCTGTGTCACGGTGCTTCCCGGCTGGTGCCGGGCGTCCTCAACGGCGATAGACGGACGGAGCGTCTTCGTCGGCCCGGTCGTCGCTGTCCTCGGCCCGACTGTCTCCATTGGCGGAGGCTGTCTCGCCTCTCTGAGACTGCAGCTCGCGCTGCAGTGCCGTGAGGTCCGTCGGCGGGCTGTAGTACTTGAGGTCCCGTGCCACCTTGGTGTGCTTGGCTTTCTGTCGGCCGCGACCCATGGATCTGACCCCCTGTGCATCGGCTGCCGGGTGCTCTTGTCGACCCGGAAGATGGCATTAGTTTCGTGGGCCCAGGGTACATGGTCGCCCTGTCGTCCGGCGAACCCCGAGGAGTGAGACGTGCCGGACATCCCTTCGGGGAATCAGGATGTGACCCAGAGGGCACGGCCGAACTCTGGATATTGGCACGACACTGGTCATAAGTTTGCTCGACTTCAGACATTACCCAGTAGTCTGGAGACCGGAGCGCACATCACCTGTCTATCAGGGCGCTGCCCGCTCCCCGATGCCCGCAGTGAAAGGTCGCACGCCCCATGAATGCATCCACGGAGCAACACCCCGCGGGCAATGAGGACACCGCGGAACTACTGACCCCCGCCGAGGTCGCCAAGATGTTCCACGTCGACCCCAAGACGGTCACCCGCTGGGCCCAGGCAGGAAAGCTCACCTACATGCGCACCCTCGGCGGCCATCGCCGCTACCGCCGCGATGAGGTCGTCGACCTGCTCCAGGACAGCACCAAGGACGAGTGAGCAGAGACCCGATCCTGGGGGAGGGGTACACAGCGCACCCGATCGACCTCGGAGCGGATGACGAAGGACCCCTGATCGCCACGCTGATCCATCGCGAGGCGACGGACACCCCACAGCCGGTCGGTGCAGAGGCAACGGGCGCGGCGAAGAAGCCGCCGATCCTGCTGATGCACGGATGGTCCGACTATGTGTTCGACCGTGATCTGATGGAGCACCTGGGACGCCACGGGCATGAAGTCTGGGGCGTGGACCTGCGCAAGCACGGACGCAGCCTGCTGCCCGGCCAGACCGCGACCGAGGTCGATCACCTCAACCGCTATGACCAGGAGATCGGGGCCGCGCTGCGGATCATCGGCCGCGACCGGCCGCCGGTGCTGCTGGCCCACTCCACCGGCGGGCTCACCGCGGCACTCTGGGCGCAGCGCCATCCCGGCACGGTCGCGGGCCTCGCGCTGAACTCCCCATGGCTCGAGATGCATCTGGGGCCGGTGGCCCGATCCCTCGCGGAGGCACCGGTGAGACTGCTCGCGGAACGACTCCGGCGCCGTCCCCTCTTCCCCTCGGGGAGCGATAACTATGCCCGGGCCACCCATCGTGACTTCGGTGGGTCCTATGACTATGACCTGACGCTCAAGCCACCCGGCGGGCATGGCCTGCCGGCCGTCACCCTCGGCGCGATCATCGAGGGCCAGAGCCGCCTCGCCGCTGCCGGCCCGCTGTCCATCCCGGTGCTGGTGATGCACTCCGCGCGCAGCCGGATCGGTGCGCGGTTCGTCGAAGAGATGCGACGTGCCGATTCGGTGCTGGACGTCCGCACCCTCGCCCGCGCCGCCGCCCGCCTCGGCCCCGAGGTGCGGATCGAGGCGATCGACGGAGCCCGCCACGACGTCTTCCTCTCCGACGCGGATGCCCGGTCCAGGGCCACCACGATCCTGGACGAATGGCTGGATGCGCTCAGCGCTGGAGCCCCTACCATGAGTGCACTCGACGGTGCCTCCGACCTCGGCACCTCGGTGCCAGCACGTCCCGGGAAGGAGCTGACCGATGACCGCGGACCCGTGTGAGCTGCGAGGGCACGCAGCTGCCCTGCGCCGTGCCGCAGACCGCCTCACCATCCTGCGGCTGCGACTGGCCAACTCCCTGGTGGACGTCACCCTCTCCGTGGTCCCCGAGACCCGGGAGATCGGCGAGAAGCTCCACGAGCGCTGGACCCTGGACCAGTATCCGGAGCTGGGAAGGATCGCGAGCGGGATGCGGGCCAGCGCCAAGCAGCTGGACGGCGCCGCGGTGGCCGCCGAACGCAGCAGCGGGCGCCGGCTGGGAGGATACTCCGGCGCTGGATTCCTGGGCAGGGGCGATGAGGCGCATCGACATGTGCAGGATGTCGCTGCCTTCGTCGGCACCGAGCACGGTGCCAGCATCGGCGGCTTCCCCCTGCTGCCGAGCGCTGGCGAGGGCCTCCTCGCCCATCCGTCCCACACCCTCGGGATCGACACCCCCGACTACGACGAACCCGACGACGACGAGATGGGCTGAGTCCCGTCCCCGCACGTGATCGGACCCGGGTGCGGGCCCTGCCGACTTGCCCGGCGCTGCTGGCTCAGTGCTGCTGGTCGAGTACTGCCGCCTCAGCGCGCCGGTCGTCGATCGGGCGCGAAGCTCAGTGCCACCACGGCAGCGAGCGCCCCTCCCAACAGCGGGATGATCAGCATGGTCACCAGCAGCAGGAGCATCGCCGCCGCGGACTCGGCGGCACCCACCCCCAGGGCCACCAGCGCAGCGGCTCCGACCGCCTCGGACACGCCGGCACCGCCCGGGGTCAGGGGTACCAGGGAGAGCACCCTCCCGAGCGCGAAGATCGCCACCGTCAACGCCAGCGGCACGGTGGCCCCCACCGCCTCGAAGGCCGCCAGCAGCGCGATCCACTGCAGCAGCCGGGCGCCGATCGTGGGTGCCAGCAGCTGCAGCGGACGGCGCCGGAGCATCTGCACCAGGGCATCGCGCTGCATGAGGATCTCGCGTGCGAGGTGCTCGGGCAGCGTCTGCCCGAACTGGGCGAGGATCTTCGCCAGCACCGGCCGGCGCAGCAGCACTGAGGTGAGCGCGAGGGCGAGCACAGCGCCGAGAACCGCGACCAGCGCCGCCCACAGCGCACCGGGCAGCGCGATCCCCGTCGGCGCCAGCACCGAGCTCAGCGCATAGGCGCCAAGTCCCAGCAGCGGGATCAGCACCGAGGTGATCACCATCTCGACCAGTGACGCGGCGACGATGCCGGTGAAGATGAGCGGCAGCGCGAGCCCGGAGCGACGCAGGATCCAGCCCAGCACGCCCAGCCCCAGCACTGAGCCCCCCGGGATGGCCAGGGTGGTCGCCGACGAGGCGGCGTGCCCCAGCAGGGCGGGGCGCCAGCGTGACCCGGGCAGAGCGGCACGCACGGTGAGCGATTCCAGCACCAGCGCCCCGGCTCCGAGAATCACCATGGCGGGCAGCGCCCACAGCGGCAGGGACGCGAGGGTCCCGCCGATCTCGGCCCAGCTCGCGCCGGTGGTCCAGGGGAGCGCCCAGCCGAGCAGCGCGATCACCAGCGCCCCGGAGAGGATTCCTGCGACGAGGCGCCCCGGGGTGAGGCGGGGCGGGCGTTCGGCGTCGAACTCGGAGAGCTCCTGGATGAGCCAGTCGGGCCCTCGCCGAGCGCGCGCGGCATCGTCCGCGCCGAGCGGCACGGTGGCAGGACCGGGGTCCGGAGAGTCGGGGGAGCCTGGGGAAGCCGCTGACATGCGGTGATTCTCGCACGCGGCGAGCAGAGTCCTCTCAGGGGAAGGATCTAACATGGTGTCATGTCCTTCCTGTTCTCCCTCCTTGTCGTGCTGCACCTGATCTGCTGGGCCGTGGCGCTCGGCACCTGGGTGGCAGCTGCCCGTACCCGCCAGCCGAACAAGGGCATGGCCCACGCCACGGCGGGTGCCGTCGTGATCGGCGTTCTGCTCGCCGCTCTGGTCTCGATCCCGGGCGCCCTCCCCGGCGACCCGAATCACATGAAGCTCGGGATCAAGCTGCTGATCGGTGTGGTCGCCGTGGTGCTCGCCTACATCGCGAACAAGAAGGGCCCCGAGACGCCCTCCGCGGTCTGGTTCGGCATTCCCGCCGCGATCGTCGCGAATGTGATCATCGCCGTCTTCGTCTGAGCCGTGACCGGCTGAAAGACACCGCTCGAGCGTGCTCGCGCTCACCCTCTTCACCGATCAGTCCACAACGGGGCCCGGCAGCACACACGCTGTCGGGCCCCGTGCCTATCCTGGAACCCTCATGAGCTCACTTTTCGACGACCTCTCGCTGCCCGATGCCTTCCGCCGACTGGATGGCGTGTCGGTGACCCCTGCCGCTTCCGCGACGAGGCGCGAGCAGGAGCGCGATCGCTCCGAGCAGCCGCCGCTGCCCGACGGCCCCCCGGAGGACGACGAACCGTTCTATGGCGAGGACGAACCGCCCTATGGCGAGGAGCCTCCCTTCGATTCGGCGCCGCCGGCGCAGGACCGCCCCGTACCCCAGCCCCCGGCGGATCTGGAGGAGGCCCCGCATCCCGCTGAGCGTGGATCGGAGAGCGGCGGCTGGAGGTCGCCTGCCGGCGCCGCAGCGGCGGGGCTCGCAGAACTGACCGACGGGCTGAACCCGGCCCAGCACGAGGCCGTCGAGCATCGCGGCAGCCCCCTGCTGATCGTCGCCGGTGCCGGCTCGGGCAAGACCCGCGTGCTCACCCGCAGGATCGCGCACCTGCTGCGCACCGGTGAGGCGATGCCCGGGGAGATCCTCGCGATCACCTTCACCAACAAGGCGGCGGCCGAGATGCGCGAACGCGTGGGAGAGCTGGTGGGTCCGGTGGCCCGCAGCATGTGGGTCGCCACCTTCCACAGCGCCTGCGTGCGCATCCTGCGTCGGGACGCCCAGGCGGCTGGGCTCAAGAGCTCCTTCACCATCTACGACAGCGCGGACTCGCTGCGGCTGATCACCACGATCGCCAAGGACCTGCAGCTGGACACCAAGAAGCACGCGCCCCGGGCACTGGCCTCGCGCATCTCGAGCCTGAAGAACGACCTGGTCGAGCCGGCGGACTTCGCCGCCCAGGCGGAGAGTGCGAAGAATCCCTTCGAGCGGACCCTGGCCCGGATCTTCACGAACTACACCGAGCGGCTGCGCCAGGCCAATGCCGTGGACTTCGATGACCTGATCGGGCTGACGGTGACCCTGCTGCGGGACAACCCGGCGATCCGGGAGGGCTATCGCCGGCGCTTCCGACACCTGCTGGTGGACGAGTACCAGGACACCAACACCGCCCAGTACCAGCTGGTGCGAGAGCTCGTGGGGGAGAACCCTCGCGCTGACCTCACCGTCGTGGGCGACTCGGATCAGTCGATCTACGCCTTCCGCGGTGCGACGATCCGCAACATCGTCGAGTTCGAGCAGGACTTCCCCTCAGCCCGCACCATCGTGCTCGAGCAGAACTACCGCTCCACCCAGAACATCCTGTCCGCGGCGAACTCCGTGATCGAGGAGAACGCCGGGCGCCGCAAGAAGAACCTGTGGACCGATCAGGGACAGGGCGAGAAGATCACCCTCTATGTCGCCGACGACGAGCGGGAGGAGGCCCGGTACATCGGCCGCCAGATCGACGCCCTGGTGGACGACGGCCGCCGCGCCGGCGAGATCGCGATCTTCTACCGCGCCAACGCCCAGTCCCGGGCGCTCGAGGACCAGCTGATCCGGGTCGGGCTGCCCTATCGGGTGGTCGGTGGCACGCGCTTCTACGAGCGCCGTGAGATCAAGGACGCGATCGCCTACCTGCAGGTGCTCGCCAACCCGGCCGACGAGATCAACCTGCGCCGCATCCTCAACGTCCCCAAACGCGGCATCGGCGACCGGGCCGAAGCAACGATTGCGATGCTCGCCGAACGAGACCGGATCGGGTTCGGCGAGGCACTGCGCCGTGCCGAGGAGGCGCCCGGAATCGCCACGCGCTCGCTGAACGCCGTGCGCGTCTTCGTGGCGATGCTCGAGGATCTGCAGGAGATGGCCGAGGCCGGGCACGGCCCCGCCGCGCTGCTCGAGGCGATCCTGCAGCGCTCGGGCTATTACGCCGAGCTGCAGGGCAGCGATGATCCGCAGGACGAGTCCCGTCTGGAGAACCTCGCCGAGCTGATCAGCGTCGCCGCCGAGTTCGAGGCGCAGACCGAAGAGGCCGACGCGGTGGCCAGCGAGTACGAGGACGAGATGGCGGAGGCAGGCGACGCTCCGGCAGCGGTCGATGTGAGCTCCGCCACCGTCACCACCACCACCGCCGCTGACGCCACCCCCGCAGCGGATGCTCCCGGCGCCGACGTCGCGCCCGATGCCGCACTGACTGCTCCGGATGATCCCGAGGCGAGCCTTGTGGACCGCTTCCTGGAGAAGGTCTCCCTGGTCGCCGATGCGGACCAGATCCCCGGGGAGGAGGACCAGTTCGTCACCTTGATGACCCTCCACACCGCCAAGGGCCTCGAGTTCCCGGTCGTCTTCCTCACCGGGATGGAGGACGGCACCTTCCCCCACAACCGCACGCTCGGCGACCCGGAGGAGCTCGAGGAGGAGCGGCGCCTCGCGTATGTGGGCATCACTCGCGCCCGAGAGAAGCTCTACCTGACCCGCGCGCAGATGCGCTCCACCTGGGGGCAGTCGCAGTTCATGCCCGCCAGTCGCTTCCTCGACGAGGTCCCTGAAGAGGTGCTCGACGTCGCCCGTGCGGGGTCCACCCTCAGCGGTGCCGGATTCGGCGGGAGCTACAGCGGCTCGGGCGGCTACGGCGGGGGCCGCAGCACCAGCTCCCAACGCGGACCCTCCTTCAGCGGCGGCATCGGCGGCGGGCGCAGCGACATCAAGCGACCGAGCCTCGGCTCGGGCCGCAAGGCGACCCCTGCGGAGAAGCTGCCCCAGCTCGTGGCAGGTGATCGGATCACCCATGACTCCTTCGGGATGGGGACGGTCACCGAGGTCGCCGGGCAGGGGGACAAGACCCAGATCGAGGTGCAGTTCAAGCCTCCGCACGGCACCAAGCGCCTGGTGCTGCGCTACGCCGCAGTCACCAAGCTCTGAGCACACCAAGCTCTGAGCACACCTGGACCGCGAGGCCCCGCTCTTGCGGGACTCGCGGGGCCGGGCTCTGGCGGGGTCGAGGGCCTGACTCCGGCGGAGCCCAGGGGCCTGGCTCGTGCGTGGCCCGTCGGACCGAACTCCGGCGCGGCCTGCTCAGCCGGGCTCAGGGAGCGAGGACCAGCTCCACCTCGATGCCCTCGGCGTCCTCGCCGTACCAGGCTGTGTGGTCCTGCCCGCCGGCGTGTGGGTAGCGCTCGGCGAACAGCTCGCGCCAGCCGTGCTCCGGGGCGGCGCTCCTGATCGCGTCGAGGACGGCACGGTCGGTCACCCGCAGGGCGAGATGGTTCATGCCCGGGGAGCGACGCTCCGAGCGCGTGCCGAGCACGTCCGGGGACTGCTCGAGCACCAGGTAGCCGCCATCTGCCGAGCGCCAGATGCGGCCCCGCTCCCAGCCCTCCAACCGTTCGGCCGCCCAGCCGAGGGTCGTCATCAGCCAGTGCCAGGCTGGCTCTGCGGCGGCGAGATCTGCGGTCCACAGCTCAAGATGATGGAGGCCTGAACGAGGCGGCGGTGAGGTCATGGGCTGACGGTACCACCGCAGCGGACTCTCAGCCGGTCACCCGGATCAGTGCTCGCGCCCCGCGCTCCATCTCCACGAAGGAGTGGTTCACCGCGGTATAGGTGCCCGGCTCGTCGAAGACCAGCTCGACGAACCCGCCCTGCGCGGCAGCGAGGTCCAGCGCCTGCGACCCGCCACGGTTCTCGTTGTCCGGGCGCAGCAGATACTCACCCTCCTTGAACACGGTGTCGAACACCCCGCCCACCACATGGAAGGAGATCCCCCGCGACGGGCCGGCGGCGAGCACCCACAGGCGCACCCGTTCACCCACTCGAGCCTCGAGCGGGGCGTGGACGTACTGGTTGGCATGCCCGTTGAACACGGTGGCGTCCGGCTGCTCGGCTGCGATCTTCGCAGGGCTGACGGGATGGGCGCCCTCGTGCATCGCCGCGTCATATCCGGCGGCACCCTCGGGCACCAGGTAGTGCTCGGACTGGACCAGCACGTACTCGCGGTCCACCTCCGCCAGGACCGCTGGCGGGACGATCAGCGCCCCGACCATCCCGGCCGCCAGGTGGACGCTCATCGGCATGGTCGAGCAGTGATAGAGCCAGATCCCGGCATAGTCGGTGGTGATCGAGTATTCGAGGCTCTCGCCGGGCGGGATGGTGCGCATCGACTGGTCCGGGGAGATGCGTCCGGCGTGCAGGTCCAGCGAGTGCCCCATCGAGCCGTGGTTCACCAGATCGACGGTGAGCCGTGCCCCGAGCTCAGAGCGCAGCACCGGGCCGACCACCGTGCCGCCGAAGGTCATGGCGTCCATCCGCACCCCCGGGGCGATCTCGGCGTCGACCTCCGTGATCTCGAGGGGGAGGCGCTGCTGCGGTCCTGCGCTCGGCGGCAGGAGCGCCGGGCGGGGGCGGTGGGCGGTGCCCGGAGCGGCCTGCAGATCCAGGGGGATCCGAGCGAGCTCCTGCCCGGTCGCACCAGCGGAAGGATGCTCGGGCCCGGGTGCGGCGCCTGCTCCGCCGGCAGTGATCTGGAGGGTCATCCCCATCGCGCGGTGGCCGACGATCGAGCACCAGCCTTCCAGGTCGTGGCCGATCACCCCGGCATCCACCGTGGTGCTCTCCCCGGGCTGCAGCCGACCGGAGGAGACACCGCTGGCCAGCACGAGGTCGTGCACGTCATAGGGGTCGTCATTGCTCAGCTCGATCACCAGCGCGTTCCCGGCGGGCACGTCGAGAGTGGAGGGGGAGAAGCGCATCTCCGCCATGCTCACCGCGATGGTGGTGGTCGCTCCGGTGGGGGCGACCGCGCTGCCGACGCCGGCCCCGTGCAGAGCGCCGTGGTCGGGGACCGAACCCTGTGCACGGTCCAGCGAGGTGCCCAGCGCTGTCGCTCCCAGCACCGAACCGATCCCCAGCAGCGCACCGGTCAGCGCCCGACGGTCCATCCCCTCGGAGCGGGACGCCGAAGCGGCCGCTGCCCGGGGCGGGGCCGACGGGGAGGGCGTTGCCTCCGCGCTGGCGGGGGCCGGAGCGGAAGGCGATGCCGCTGCGTCGGCGGTGGCTGGAACGGAGGCCGGTGCCGCCGCGCTGACGGGAGTCGACGGGACCGGCAGGGCCGAGGCGGTCCCGGTCGCGGCGCCGGGCGCCGTGTCAGGGGCCCGGACCGGCATCGGCAGGCCGACGCCTCGATTCCGCACGCTCGCCCTGATGGCCATGACCATCAGCACCAGGAACGTGAACAGCACCGCGAAGCCCAGCAGCGAGAGCACCACCCGCGACAACGACCCGAAGTCCGCGACGTCGGCCGTTCCGAGCGTGAGCGCAGCGAACACCGCCCCAGAGGCGGAGGTCCCGATCCCGGACAGCACGAACAGTGCGACCGCGAGGTTGTAGGTGACGATGCGCAGCACCGCGAAGCGGCTCATCACCTCGAGCGCGGCCTTCGTGGACCGTGGGCCGCCGCGCATCGTCACAGGCAGCAGGTAGCTCATCGCGCCCAGCAGCACCTGCAGCAGGAAGCCGGTCACGAACGGAACAGTCAGCTGCTGGATATCCGCGGCGACCAGCGAGCTGGCGAGCTGCTCGTCGGCCGATCGCCACCACATCGCCAGCAGCCCCACCACGGTCACCGCGAACCAGATCACCCCGGATGCGATCGAGAGCACGGGGAACAGCGGCAGCGGCACGGTGCGCTCCTGGCGGGCGGCGCGGAGCGTCACCTGGATCAGGGTCACCGCGACCCAGGCGAAGGAGCCCAGGTAGGCGAGCAGGAAGGCGCAGCCGAGGAGCGTCGAGCCCAGCAGGGCGCCTGCGGTCGCACCGAGCACCGCCAGCAGCATGCCCAGCAGGCCGCCCGCTGACCGCCGAGCAGCGGCCAGCTCGATCCGGGTGCGCAGCACCGTGGGCCACAGCGTCAGCAGGGTGCCGGTGACCGTGATCCCCACGAAGCCCAGGATGTTCACCAGCTGGTGGGCGAGCAGCAGACGTCCCTGCCACGGCTCGCCCGGGCTGAACGCCATCACTGCGCCGAGCGTCGCACCCACCGGGATCAGGCAGGCCGCGCCGATGTACGCCTTGACGGTGAACTCGAAGCGAGGCGCCAGAGCCGCTCGGATCTGGGCACCGAGCGCCACGGCGTACCAGACCAGCGCAGCGGAGACCATCAGAGCCCCGAGCACCACCACCCAGGGCCAGGTCGGCAGCATGCCGAGGATCGTGACCAGCACCCCGGCGCTCAGCAGACGGATGCGGCTGAGCTGTCGGGGCCGGGACTCCTCACCCAGGCGGGTCTTCAGCAGCGCCTCGGTGAAATGCTGCCCCCACACCATGATCGAGGTGGTGATCAGCCCCAGGGTCACCATGTGCACCAGCAGCCAGCGTGACTGCGGTATCCATTGATGGGTCAGCACCACCACGACCAGCGCGACCATCCACAACGAGACGGGGCGGGACGCGCGGCGATGCCAGGAGCCACGGCCCGACGAGCCCTCCGGGCGGGGACGACCGCGGAGCGGGGTGGCGGCGTGGGGGAGGGACGGCTCAGGCATGACCACCTCGGGGGGAGGCTCCGGCCGGGACGACGTTCATCCGGTCGAGCCACGGGCAGGGACCTATCCAGAGTAGATCCGTGGGCCGCACTACGGCGGTGGCGAAGGTCCTGGGTCGGTCAGGCCCGCGACTCTGCGGAGCCGGCCGGTCAGGCCCGCGGCTCGGCGGCGGGCGGCTGCGCCTCCCGGGCGCGCTTCCACTGCGCATACACGCCACCGGCGAAGCTGACCACCACGATCACCGCGACGATGATCAGCACCGTGGTGAAAGGGATCGGGATCCCGGCCGCAGCGAGCACGCCCCAGATGATGAAGAGGGACAGCCCGATCAGCAGGGCGTCCCGCAGAGAACGCAGGATCCGGGGGCCGATGTTCGCAGCCGTCACGCGGCGGCTGGCCACCGTGTAGTAGGCGACGGCGTCGCTGCGGAGCCTGTCGCCGTCGACCCGTGGCCGTTCTGAGGTCGTGGTCCGCGGCGAGGAGTGCTCGTCGCGCCCTTCGTCGATCGCCTTCCCGGCGGCGCGGACGTAACCGCCCGCTCGGTCGGAAGCGCGCCGGGCGGCGTCGCGCGCCTCCGGGGCCTGCTTGCGGGCCGTATTTCGAGCGGCCTTCGCGTACGTCTTCCAATCGGCCATGGCGACTCTTCCTCTCAGCGGTTCTCGTCGCGATGCTCGCGCACCGGGTGGCGGTCGCGGTCACGAGGGTCCATGCGGCGCTGATCTCGCGCATCGTCCTCACGGAAGCGGATGTCTCCGCCTCCGCGGTTCTCCCGCTGCGGCCGGGGATGCTTCGCGCGGTAGTCGGTGTAGTAGGACAGGCCCACGTTCAGGGCCAGCGTGATGGCCACGGACAGGACGAAGCCCGCGAACGTGGAGCGCACCCCGACCAGCCGCAGCACGATGAACAGCACGCCGATCGCGATCACGCTGAAGCCGATGTGGTCCCGTACTCGCCGGACCAGGCCGCGGGGTCGTCGATTCATCCCGTCATCGTAGTCGCGCCGGCTGGACATGCACCCAGGACGAGGTCGGGTCTCGTGGGCGGTGCGGGGGCAGGGCGGGCGCGGGGAGCGCAGGACGGGCGCGGGGGAGCCCCGCCAGGTCGTGACCGCATCGAGTGAGACTCCACGCACACCATTGCCAGTGGTGCGATCACGGTCGGGGGAAGCGATACCCTGGCGATGTTCCCAGGGGTGGCATCGAGGCCAGTGCGGCCGGCCGCCCACTGCCGACATCGAGAGGAAACCCACCCCGTGGACCTGTATGAATACCAGGCCCGCGATCTCTTCGAGAAGCACGGCGTGCCCGTGCTCGGAGGAGTCGTCGCGGAGGATCCGGCGGCCGCCAAGGCCGGCGCAGAGAAGCTCGGCACCCCGGTCGTCGTCGTCAAGGCCCAGGTGAAGACCGGTGGCCGCGGCAAGGCCGGCGGCGTCAAGATCGCCAAGTCCCCCGAGGAGGCGGAGCAGCAGGCCTCCGAGATCCTCGGTATGGACATCAAGGGCCACACCGTGCACCGCGTCATGATCGCGGCCGGTGCCGACATCGCCGAGGAGTACTACTTCTCGCTGCTGCTGGACCGGGCCAACCGCAACTACCTGGCCATGTGTTCGGTCGAGGGCGGCATGGAGATCGAGCAGCTCGCCGTCGAGCGCCCCGAGGCCCTCGCCCGCGTGGCCGTCGACCCCAACGTCGGGATCGACGCGGCCAAGGCGAAGGAGATCGTCGAGGCCGCGAAGTTCAACGCCGAGACCGGCGCGAAGGTCGCCCCCGTGCTGGAGAAGCTCTGGGATGTCTACAAGAACGAGGACGCCACCCTCGTCGAGGTGAACCCGCTGGTGAAGACCGGCGCCGGTGACATCGTCGCCCTGGATGGCAAGATCACCCTCGACGACAACGCGGAGTTCCGCCACGAGGACCACGCCGCTCTCGTCGACGTCACCTCCGAGGACCCGCTGGAGACCAAGGCCAAGGCGCTGGATCTCAACTACGTCAAGCTCGACGGCGAGGTCGGCATCATCGGCAACGGCGCGGGCCTGGTCATGTCCACCCTCGACGTGGTCGCCTACGCCGGTGAGTCCCACGGCGTGAAGCCCGCGAACTTCCTGGACATCGGCGGCGGCGCCTCCGCCGAGGTGATGGCCAACGGCCTCGACGTGATCCTCGGCGACGAGCAGGTCTCCGCGGTGTTCGTCAACGTCTTCGGCGGCATCACCGCCTGCGACGCGGTCGCCAACGGCATCGTCGGCGCCCTGAAGAAGCTTGGCGATGCAGCCACCAAGCAGCTCGTCGTCCGCCTCGACGGCAACAACGTCGAGGAGGGTCGCAAGATCCTCGCCGACTTCGCCCATCCCCTCGTCACCCAGGCCGACACCATGGACGGCGGCGCCGCGAAGGTTGCCGAGCTCGCCGCCGCAGGAAAGTGAGCAGCACCCGACATGTCTATCTTTCTCGATGAGAACAGCAAGGTCATCGTCCAGGGCATGACGGGCTCGGAGGGCATGAAGCACTCCCAGCGCATGCTCGACTCCGGCACGAACATCGTCGGCGGCGTGAACCCCCGCAAGGCCGGCCAGTCCGTCACCTTCGAGGGCGGCGCCGAGGTGCCGGTCTTCGGGACCGTCGCCGAGGCCATGGAGGCCACCGGTGCGAACGTCTCGGTGGTCTTCGTGCCGCCGAAGTTCGCCAAGAGCGCCGCGATCGAGGCTATTGATGCCGCGATCGAGCTGCTGGTGATCATCACCGAGGGCATCCCGGTCAAGGACTCCGCCGAGTTCTTCAACTACTCGCAGGAGAAGGGCTCGACCCGCATCATCGGGCCGAACTGCCCGGGACTGATCAGCCCCGGCAAGTCCAACGCGGGCATCACCCCCTCGAACATCACCGGTGCGGGGAAGCTGGGCCTGGTCTCCAAGTCCGGCACCCTGACCTACCAGATGATGTACGAGCTGGCCGACATCGGCTTCACCACCGCCATCGGCATCGGCGGCGACCCGGTCATCGGCACCACCCACATCGATGCGCTCGAGGCGTTCGAGAACGATCCGGAGACCGCCGGCATCGTGATGATCGGTGAGATCGGTGGCGACGCCGAGGAGCGTGCGGCCGAGTACATCAAGGCGCACGTGACCAAGCCGGTCGTCGGCTACGTCGCGGGCTTCACCGCCCCCGAGGGCAAGACCATGGGCCATGCCGGCGCCATCGTCTCCGGCTCCGCGGGCACCGCGCAGGCCAAGAAGGAGGCTCTCGAGGCCGCCGGCGTCAAGGTGGGCAAGACCCCCACCGAGACCGCTGACCTGATGCGCGAGATCATGAAGGGCCTGGCCTGAGAGCCGACCCACGCGGCATCGACGGCTGAGTCCGTCCCACCGCGACGCCAGCGCCCCGGAACCCCTGCGGATCCGGGGCGCTGCGCATTCGAGGTCGATCGCGGAGGATCGCTCGCGGAGGATGATGAGAGGATCTCCTCCGTCCGGCGGAGGCGCCGTCCCGCAGGCTGCGGGAAGGATGTCCTCATGACTGCTCAGCTCCCGGCTCCGGCACCGCCATCGTCCGCTGTGACGCCTCCGCTCGCCGACCGCGCCCGCGCCGACCATCCGGCGGTGATCGGGGTGTTGAGCGGGATCTTCGTGACCGCCATCGTGGTGACCGCGCTCCGCAGCCCTCAAGGGGTCGTCGTCTCCGCCGATCCCGGCTACGTGCCGATGGCTGTGCCGCTGCTGCTGGTCCCCGCCGGGCTCGCGATCGTGCTCGCGCTGCTGCTGCCGGCGGGCAGCGGAGACAGCTCGGCCATCGTGCGCAGACAGCCTCGTGCTGCCACGGAGTCCGCCGGACTGATCGGGCTGGCAGCTGGCTTTCTGCTGCTGGTGCCGGTGCTCCCGCTGCCCGAGGACTACGTGCTGCTGAAGTTCGCGATGTTCCTGCTGATCCCGGGGCTCGTGCTCGGCGTGGGGAAGAGGCGCCGGGGCTCCAGCGTGCGGATCCCGCGGCCGCAGGTTCCGCGGTGGGTCCTGATCCTCCCGGTGCTCGTGCTCGGAGTGCTCTCGAGCATCGGCCCGTTCTCCCCGGGCATGCCGAGCTCCTGGCCGCCGCTGCCGATGCTGATCATCGCGGCGACCGCCACAGCGGTCACCGCCGGGATCGGCGAGGAGGTCCTCTTCCGCCGGCTGCTGCAGACCCGTCTGGAGGCGCTGGCCGGCCCCTGGACCGGAATCCTGGCGGCGTCCCTTCTGTTCGGCCTGATGCACATCTTCTCCCATGGCGACGGACCGCTATGGGTCAATGCCGCACAGGTGATCGCGCTGCAGGGGACTACGGGGATCGCGCTCGGCGTGATCTGGAGCCGCTGGCGGCGGCTGTGGCCATGTGTGCTCGCCCATATCCTCCTCAACGGCTTCGCTGTGCTCCTGCACCTGCTGAGCCTGCTCGGCTGAGGCGACCGACGCCAGTGGCGAAATCGCCGGTGGCCTCCCGGAGCGCCGACTAAGCTGGACCGCGCCAGTCGTACAGCTACTGAGGAGGGCCCGTGTCCGGAGATCTCATCGACACCACAGAGATGTATCTGAAGACGGTGTTCGAGCTCCACGAGGCCGGCATCGCGCCCATGCGGGCCCGTATCGCTGAGCGTCTCGGCCACTCCGGTCCCACGGTCTCCCAGACTGTCGCCCGCATGGAGCGGGACGGCCTGCTCCATCTCGATGACCAGCGGCGGATCCGGCTGACCGAGGAGGGCACCTCGGTGGCCACCGACGTGATGCGCAAGCATCGCCTCGCCGAGAGGCATCTGCTGGACGTGATCGGGCTGGACTATGCGCACGTCCATGAGGAGGCGTGCCGGTGGGAGCACGTGATGAGCCTCGAGGTCGAGAAGCGGCTCGCGCAGCAGATGACGCCGCCCTATGTGGATCCCTACGGCAATCCGATCCCAGGCCTCGCCGCCCTCGGGATCGACGAGACCCACACCACCTCGGCAGGTAAAGACCCCTCCAATCCCAGCCGTGAGCTGAGCGAGGCGGTCGCCGATGGCGAGACCCGCCAGGTGCGCCTCGAGCGGATCGGGGAGCGGGCCCAGAGCGACGTCGCGCTGCTCGGAGAACTCGCACGTCAGGGCATTCTTCCGGGGGCCCAGATGGCGGTGGAGAGAGTGGCTGGCAGCTTCGTGCTGCGGGGCCCTGGAGGGGGAGAGGTCGCCGTGGGCGACGTGGTGGCGGACCAGCTCCATGTGACGACGTAGACCGCCGGGTAAAGGCTCCGTCAAGCTCTCCCCAGAAGCTTCCTGTCACCCTGACGTAGGCGGGTCCGGGCACCTAGTCTCGAGGGCGTGCCAAGGCGACAAGGATCTCGGCACTCCCCCCGGAAGCCCCACGCGCACCGGAACGGGATGCAGGACGTCGGAGCTGCGCGAGGGTTTCACCCGGGGCTGGGAGCCACAACGTGTCGAAGACTGCGAACAACACTCACCGCCGCGCCATGCGCACGGTGACCCCCGTCTCCAGGGCGGGACGCGCCGGTGCCGGTGCAGCGATGGCCGCCGCCATGCTGTTCGGAGGAGCGGCCGCCGCGACCGCCGACCCGCAGGCCGACGCACCCCAGGCAGACGCCGCCCCCGCGCTGCTGAGCCCCGCCATCGCCCCCGTGGGCATCCCGGCCGTCGAGGTCGCGACCGCTGAGGCTGAGCCCGCGCTCGCCCCGGTCGCCGGCGCCATCTCCATCGAGGTGGGCCCCACCGAGGAGGAGATCGCTGCGGCAGAGGCCGCTGAGCGTGAAGCCGCTGAGCTCGAGGCCGCTGAGCAGTCCGAGCAGGAGGAGTCCACCGAGCAGGACGACTCCTCCAGCGAGGGCACCGAGACCCGTGGGGACGACACCTCCTCGCGCTCCGAGGAGCGCTCCAGCCGCGACGGCGGCTCCGAGCAGGAGGAGTCCCGCTCGTCCGATTCCAGCTCTTCCTCGTCCTCCTCGCAGGAGAAGTCCGAGGAGAAGTCCGCTCCGGCTCCCTCCGCAGCCAAGGGCGGCTCGGTCCTGGCCACCGCGCGCTCCGGCATCGGCACCCCCTACGTCTACGGCGGCACCTCCCCCTCCGGCTGGGACTGCTCCGGCTTCGTCCAGTGGGTCTACGCCCAGCACGGTGTCAGCCTGCCGCGCGGCGCCGGCGACCAGGCCGCTGCTGGCACCGTCATCTCCCGCTCCGAGGCGCGCCCCGGCGACCTGGTCTACAAGCCCGGTCACATCGGCATCTACGCCGGCGGCAATCAGTTCGTCGACGCCGGCAACAGCCGCGTGGACACCTCCGAGCGCAACATCTACTCCGGCAGCTGGACCTTCATCCGCGTCGGCTGATATCCCTCGCAGCATCGGCCCCGTACCACTTCGTGGTGCGGGGCCGCTCCCATTCTCGAGGCACCTGAGACCGGTACCGTAGGCATGTGTCCTCCGCCCGTGATCTCCTCGCCGTCGTCCTGCTGATCCTCGCCGTCGTGCTCGGCGCACTGTGGGCGCCGGCCACCTGGCTCCACCACAACGTGGTCGAGCGCGAGGGATTCCTCGCCATCACCGACCCGCTCGCCGAGGATCCCGGCTTCCAGCGCACCCTGAGCGACAGCGCTGTCGAGATGCTGCTGGGCGACGACCGGATCCCGGGATGGATCGAGGAGAGCCTGACGCCGCTGGCCGAGGAGCAGGCCGCGGCGCTCACCGGAACCGGCGTGTACGCCACGATGTGGAAGGCCACCATGGTCGAGCTGCACGGGGCGCTCTTCTCCCCGGGCGCCTCGGACCTGGACGTCGACCTCGGCCCGGTGATCGACAGGATCCTCACCCCGGTGGAGGAGAAGCTGCCGATCGAGATCCCGCGACCTGAGGATGCGACCATCACCCTGGCCAGCATCCCCGACATCCCGCTGCTGACCCGAGTCTCCGCCGTGACCCCGTGGGCGTACTGGGCGGGGCCGGCGGCGCTCGTGCTGCTCGCCCTGGCCCTGCTGATCGCCTTGCACCGCCGCGCCATGCTGATCATGGCCGGTCTCGGCGGGATCCTGGCGGGGGCCGGCGTGTGGTGGCTCGGCGAGCAGGTGCAGGCCGTGGTGCCCGACTCGATCGATCAGGCACCCTTCGTCGGCCCGATCGTCCAGGTCTTCGAGGGCCACTTCCAGACGGCGATGATGCCGCAGGGAGTGATCATGCTCGGAGCCGGCGCCCTGGTGACCGCGATCGGCCTCGTGCTGGTGGGCCTGCGCCGTCGCAGCTGAACCGCGGGTCGGGCTCGGGGATCAGATCGGCCCCGGGGATCGGGTCCGACTTCCACCAGGTCCGGGGATCGGGCTCTGGGGGAGAGGCCCTCGGGGGAGAGCTCCTCGCCTCCTGACTCAGAGCATCCCGAGTCGCTCGAAGGCGGTGATGATGCCGTGCTCCATCGGTCCTGGCACCGTATTGCCACCGGCGGCGTCCAGGACCGGCGCGGGGGCGCCGTCGATCGCGATGGCGGTCCCGGCCACCTGCAGCATGCCCAGATCGTTCATCCCGTCTCCGATACCGACCGTCGAGGCAAGAGCCATGCCCAGGTGGTCGGCGACCCTCCGCACTCCGTCGGCCTTGTCGATCGAGACCAGATGCAGCTCCCCGGAGCTGACGTCCTCCGTCATCGAGTTGGGCAGTGCGCCCACCTCGGGCCCGATCTCCGCGGCCAGCTGCTCGATCTTCACCGGCGAACCCCACAGGGAGATCTTCGCGAAGGAGGCGGAGGCGAGGTCCTCGGGCATGTGTATCGCGTCGATCAGGTCCTGCAGACCGTTGCCCACGCCGCCCTGCGGCAGCTGCGGGCGCACCCGGGCACGCAGCTCGTGCGCGGAACGTGGCGTGCACAGCAGGGCCTCCGGGGTCTCCAGCGTGAACGGGATGTCGTGGCGCTGCAGCACGTGGACCGCGCGCCGCCCCAGCGCCTCGGGGAAGCGCTCATCGCGCAGCACCCGGCCGCCGACGCTGATCCAGCCACCGGCGGAGGCCACCACGCCGTCGAAGAGGGCAGCCACCTCCGAGGCGACGATGGAGTCGGGCCGGCCGGTGCACAGCAGGATCACGTGCCCGTTCGCCCGTGCCTGGCGGACGGCGTCAGCGTGCGACCGCGGAGCCACCCCCCGATGGGCGAACGTGCCGTCGAAATCGATGAATACGCAGCGGCGATCTGCCACGGATGCTCCTTCTTCCCTGGTGGTCTCGGTTCTCTCAGCCTAGGTGAGCACGCTGGGCGCGGCGGCCATCAGGTCCGGGATGTCACCTCTGAGCTGGGAGAGTCACCGCTGAGCGCCCGTGGGGCCTCAGTTCCGTGCACCGGCGAGGCCACAACGCTGTGTTCCCAGGGGCCCTCAGCGCCGACGGTGCAGGCTCGCCCGCACCGAGACGGTGACCTCGCGGGTGCCGGTCAGCAGCAGCCTCAGCTGTTCCTCGTCGACGTGCCGCGCGCTCGGCGTCATGGCCACCAGATCCCGGGCGATAGCGGCGTCGAGGGACACCTCGAAGCGCACAGGGACGGTCCGGACGGTGCTGAACAGCGGATCCAGAGCCTCATGCAGGCGTTCCTCCTTGCGGGGGTCCACCCCGACCATGCCCGGGACCTGCGCGCGCAGCTGGGAGAGGTGATCGGCGTCGGGCCGCACGACCAGGAGGTGGCCGCCAGGCTCCAGCACCCGCGCGAACTGCGCCGGATTGCGGGGCGCGAACACATCGAGCACCAGGTCTGCGGCGGCATCCTTCAGGGGGAAGCGGGTGAACACGTCCCAGCTCGCCGCCGCGGCCCGCGGATGGGCACGGGCGGCGAAGCGGAGCGCCCGCACCGAGGTGTCCACGCACAGACCCTGCGCTGCGGGGAGCTGCTCGAGCAGCCCCGCCAGGTAGTAGCCGGTGCCTCCGCCGATGTCGAGGATCCTGCGGGCGGAGCTCGGTGCGAGATCGGCGATCACGTCCCGCAGCGGGCCGTAGGCGCCGGTGGCCAGGAAGCTGTCCCGTGCCCGGGCCATATCGTCGTCATCGCCGCTGGTGGCTGGTGCCCCGGTGAGCAGCGAGACGTAGCCGGCACGCGCGACGTCGAAGGAATGGCGTTCGGTGCAGCGCAGCGTGCGGTCCGCGATCTCCAGCGGGCGGTGACAGCGCGGGCAGGCCAGGCTCTCGAGCCAGGAGGCGAGGGGCGCGGGGAGGGGGCGGGACACGAGGACCAGGGTACGTCCGGCCGGGAGGCTGCTGCTCAGGCGCCGACGTACTGCTTCAGATGCTTCCCGGTGAGGGTCGAGGCGTCGGCGACCAGCGCGGCGGGGGAGCCCTCGAAGACGATCCGCCCGCCCTCCTGGCCGGCTCCGGGCCCCAGATCGATGAGGTGGTCGGCATGGGCCATCACCGCCTGGTGATGCTCGATGACGATCACCGATTTGCCCGAGTCGACCAGGCGGTCCAGCAGGGTGAGCAGCTGGTCCACATCGGCCAGGTGCAGGCCGGTGGTCGGTTCGTCGAGCACGTAGATCCCGCCCTTGTCGCCCATATGGGTGGCGAGCTTGAGACGCTGGCGCTCACCGCCCGAGAGCGTCGTCAGCGGCTGGCCGATGGTGAGATAGCCGAGGCCCACCTCGTCCAGGTGGCCCAGCAGCTTCGCCGCGGCCGGAACCTTCGTCTCGGGGCCGGAGAACAGCTCCCGGGCCTGCGCCACGGAGAGGGCGAGCACCTCGGAGATGTCCTTCCCGCCGAAGCGATACTCGAGCACGTCGGTGCGGAACCGTCTGCCCTCGCATTCCTCGCACGGGGTCGCGACGGTCTCCATGAAGCCGAGCTCGGTGTAGATCACCCCGGCGCCCTTGCAGACGGGGCAGGCACCCTCGGAGTTGTTCGAGAACAAGGCGGGCTTCACCCCGTTCGCCTTCGCGAACGCCTTCCGGATCGGCTCCAGCAGCCCCGTGTAGGTCGCCGGGTTCGAGCGCCGGGAGCCGCGGATCGCGGTCTGGTCCACCACGACCACGCCGGCGCCCTTCGGCAACGAGCCGTGCACCAGCGAGCTCTTGCCCGAACCGGCGACCCCGGTGATCACGGTGAGCACCCCGAGCGGGATGTCCACATCCACGGAGCGCAGATTGTGCTGGTCCGCGCCGCGGATCTCGAGCACGCCGGAGCGGGTGCGGATCTCCTCCTTGAGGGAGACCTTCCGGTCCAGGTGCGTGCCGGTCAGGGTCCCTGAGGCGCGCAGCCCGGCCAGATCCCCTTCGTACTGCACGACGCCGCCCTCGGCACCTGCGCGCGGGCCGAGGTCGATCACGTGGTCGGCGATCGCGATGGCCTCGGGCTTGTGCTCGACCACCAGCACCGTGTTGCCCTTGTCCCGCAGATCCACCAGCAGCGAGTCCATGGTCGAGATGTCATGGGGGTGCAGCCCGATCGTCGGCTCGTCGAACACATAGGTGACGTCGGTGAGCGCCGAACCGAGGTGACGGATCATCCTGGTGCGCTGCGATTCACCACCCGAGAGGGTGCCCGAGGGACGGTCCAGGGAGAGATAGCCGAGGCCGATATTCACGAAGGCGTCCAGCAGCGCGGACAGGTTCGTCAGCAGCGGGGCGACGCTCTCGCTGCCGTGCTGCGCCTGGAGCGTGGAGACCCAGGCGGCGAGGTCGGTGATCTGCAGGGCGGTCGCCTCAGCGATCGAGACTCCGTCGATCCGCGAGCTGCGGGCGTGCTCGGCCAGGCGCGTCCCCTCGCAGTCCGGGCAGACGATGAAGGTGACCGCCCGGTCCACGAAGGCGCGGATATGGGGCTGCATCGAGTCGCGGTCCTTGGACAGCATCGACTTCTGGATCTTCGGGATCAGGCCCTCGTAGGTCATGTTCGCCCCGTCGAGCTTGACCTTGGTGGGCTCCTTGTACAGGAAGTCGTGGAGCTGCCGCGTGGTGAAAGACCTGATCGGCTTGTCTGCGGGGAAGAAGCCGGAGGAGGCGAACAGCTTCTCGTACCAGCCGCCGGCGGAGTATCCGGGCACCAGGAACGGACCCTCCTGGAGCGACTTGTCCTCGTCGTACAGCTCGGTGAGATCGAGGTCGGTCACCTGCCCCATGCCCTCGCAGCGCGGGCACATCCCACCCACCCGGGAGAAGGTGGTCTTCTCCGCGATGGTCTTGGCACCCTTCTGCACCGTCAGCGCCCCGGCGGCGCTCACGCTGGGGACGTTGAAGGAGTACGCGCCGGGGCCGCCCACGTGGGGCTGCGCGAGCTTGGAGAACAGGGTGCGCAGGTAGGCGTTCGCATCGGTGACGGTGCCGACGGTCGAGCGCACGTTCGCGCCCATCCGCTCCTGGTCGACGATGATCGCGGTGGTCAATCCCTGCAGAGAGTCGACATCGGGCCGGGCCAGCTGCGGCATGAAACCCTGCACGAAGGAGCTGTAGGTCTCGTTGATCATCCGCTGCGACTCGGCGGCGATGGTGCCGAACACGAGTGAGCTCTTGCCCGATCCCGAGACGCCGGTGAAGACGGTCAGGCGGCGTTTGGGGATGTCGAGGGAGATGTTGCGGAGGTTGTTCGCCCGGGCGCCGCGCACTCGGATCAGATCGTGGGCATCGGCCGGGTGGTGGGAAGCAGACATCGAGCAGGCTCCTCGGGGCGCATCGGAGCGCGGACCATCCCACGCCGAGCCATTGTGTCACTCGGGCTGCTTGCCCCGGCTAGCCTGGGGAGGTGACTGACGTGACGCATTACGACATCGCCCTGATCGGCTCCGGCTCCGCGAACTCCTTCCCGGGTCCGGAGTTCGCTGGCCGCAGCATCGTGCAGATCGACCGCGGCGTGGGCCCCGATCAGGTGTTCGGGGGAACCTGCCTGAACCTCGGGTGCATCCCCACCAAGATGTTCGTGCACACCGCGGACCTCGCCCGCACGCCCGCAGAGTCCACCCGCTTCGGGCTCACCGAGCAGCTGCGCCATGTGGACTGGCCCGCGATCCGCGACCGCATCTTCGGGCGCATCGATCCGATCACCGCCGGTGGGGAGGAGTACCGCCGCGACCACGAGGACAATGCCAACCTCACGCTGCTGCGCGGCACCGCTCGCTTCACGGGTGCGAAGACGCTGCGTGTGACGCTGAACGACGGCGATGAGAGCTCAGTGCAGACGATCAGCGCCGAGACCATCGTGCTGGGGGCGGGATCGCGCCCGACGCTGCCTCCGATCGACGGTCTCGCCGAGGCGAAGCCCCACACCTCCGACACCATCATGCGGATCGACCAGCTGCCGGCCTCGCTCGCGATCCTGGGCTCCGGCGTGATCGCGGTGGAGATGGCACACATCTTCGCCTCCTTCGGCGTGGAGGTCACGCTGATCGCCCGCTCCTCGCAGGTGCTGCGCTCCGCGGACGCGGATGTCTCGGCACGGCTCACCGAGATCCTCGGAGAGCGGCTGCGGCTGGAGCGCGGGCTGTCCACCACCTCGGTGCGCCGTACTGCCGGCGGCGTCGAGCTGCGTGGCGAGCGGGATGGCGCCGAGGTGCTGATCCAGGCCGAGGAGCTGCTGGTCGCCGTCGGCCGCCGCCCGAACTCCGACCTGCTGGACGTCGATGCCGCCGGCATCGACACCGCAGAGGACGGCCGGGTGGAGGTGGATGAGCACCAGCGCGTGCTCGCCGGTGGGACGCCGGTGCCGGGCCTGTGGTCGTTCGGCGACCTCTCCAGCCCGTACCAGCTCAAGCACGTCGCCAACCATGAGCAGCGCATCGTGCGGCACAACATCCTGCATCCCGAGCAGCTGCGCCGCAGCGACACCATGCCGATCCCCAGCGGCGTGTTCACCCATCCCCAGGTCGCCTGGGTCGGGATGGACGAGGAACAGGCCCGGAGCAGCGGCCGGGCGGTGAAGGTCGCGGTCCAGGAGTACGCCTCGATCGCCTACGGTTGGGCGCTCGAGGACACCACCGGATTCGTGAAGATCATCGCCGATGCGGAGACGACGGAGATCCTCGGCGCGCACCTGATCGGTCCCGAAGCGACCACCCTGGTCCAGCTGCTGATCCAGGCGATGAGCACCGGGCAGACCGCCCGCGACATCGCCTCGACCCAGTACTGGATCCACCCGGCGATGCCGGAGCTGATCGAGAACGCGCTGCTGCAGCTCGTGGACTGAGTCAGCCCTGCGCGCAGCGGTGCATAGGACGCGGCCCCGCTCGCCGTGGGGTGAGCAGGGCCGCTGCCGGGTCCCGGCTCGTCACTCCTCGTAACCGGGCAGGCAGGACTTCAGCGGATCCTTCTCGATCTCGGGAGCCGGGGAGCTCTCCTCCCCGGCACCGGGGCTGGCGGACTCCTCCGAGGTCGGGGTCTCGGCGTCGCTGCTCGGCTCGTCGCTCGGAGTTTCCTCCGCGCTCGCGGAGCCCTCATCGACGCCGGGCTCCTGCTCCTCGTCCGCCGGCGCGGTGCCGGTCTCCGCAGGTGCGGTGGAGCCGGGCTCGGTCTCGCCGAGCACGGACTCCGGTGCCTCCCGGGTCATCGAATCCTCGATCGACGCGTCGACCCATTCCTCGAGGTACTCGAAGTCCGGGTTCCCGGAGAAGGTGACGTCCTGCGTGATCGGGTACGAGGTGAAGCCGCCGTCCTTGACCCGCAGGGCGAGGTCGACGAAGGCATCGAGGTTGCCCACCGGGATATCCGTGACGATGTTCTCCTCGGTGGCGTTGACCAGCCGGGGGATCGACAGGGCGAGTGTGGTCGGATCCGCCTCCTCCGTGACCGCCCGCACGATGCGCTGCTGGCGGCACATGCGGTTGAAGTCGTTGGATCCCTCGCGGGAGCGGGCGTACCACAGCGCATGGAAGCCGTCGAGCTTCTGCTGCCCGGGCTCGATGTAGCCGTCGATCTTGGCGGCGCCGCCACCGATCGGGATCCGGCGCTCGACGACCATATCCACGCCGCCCAGAGCATCCACGAGGTCTTCGAAACCTTGCAGGTTGACCATCGCGTAGTAGTCCATCTCGAGACCGAGGGTCTCCTCAACGGCCCAGCGAGTCGCGGTCAGGCCCGGCTCCGGATCATTCGGGAACAGATCGGGGCGATCCTCTGCCCAGGTCCACACGGCATTGATGAGGTTCTGGTTCTTGCCGAAGTAGTCGAAGCCGTCGGGGAACGTCTCGGCGGCCACCGTGCCTTCGGGGAACTCGACGTTCTCGAGGTTGCGGGGGATCGAGAACAGCGCCGTCTGCCCGGTCGCGGTGTCGATCGAGGCCACCATGATGGTGTCGGGGCGGGTGCCGGTGCGGTCCGCGCCCGCGTCCTGGCCCAGCAGCATGACGTTGAGCCGCCCGGTGTTGGCCCACGGGTCCTTGCCGGAGGTGAAGGGGTGATCGCCGCCGCCACCGCCGCCGAACACGGACTCGGAGCCGATCAAGCCTTGCAGCGCCCACAGCGACTGCACCCCGCGCCCGAAGGGCAGTGCGACCGCCACAACCATCAGCGCGGCCAGTGCCAGGGCGAGATATCGCTTCGCCCCCTGGAGCCGCTCCCGGGTCGAGTGCGCGAGATTCGCGAGCACGATCTGAAGCGCCCAGACCAGGCCCACGACGCCCGCCGCGAGCATGGCCCCGATCAGCACGCTGCGATTGGTCACCAGCATCATCGCGTTGCGCAGAGGATCTCCGAGCAACAGGAAGGCCGCGACCGAGACCAGCGCGAGCAGCAACACCGCCAGCAGCACCCAGCCGAGCCGGCGCAGGCGGGTGGTCACCAGGCCCGCACCGGGCAGCACCGAGGTGAGCACGGTCCAGAACGCGACTCGCGGCAGTGAGCCGGAGACGGCGCCCTCCGCATGGTCCTTGTCCTGGTCGGCGCCGTCGGCAGCGTCGGCTGACCCGCCGGTGTGCTCGGCCGAGGTGCCGGAGAGCGGTGCGGCCCGTCCGGGAACGATCCTCGGACCGCTCGCCGCGGGAGAACCGGACGCAGATCCGGAGGGGGCTGCGGGCTCGGCGTCCATCGTCGCCGGCTCGACACCGACGGGCGGAGCCAGCGGGGAGGAGGAGGCCGGCTCCCGTGCGGAGTCATCCTCCGGTGCGGAGGCCTCGTCCGTGGTGGTCGACCAGAGGTCCTGCTCGGTGACGGGCCCTGCCGTGGCATGGCGGCCATGCGCTGACTCCCCGGGGCCTGCGGCGTCAGCGCCGACTGCGCCGGTCCCGACTGCGCCGGTCCCGACTGCGCCGGTGTCCACTGAGTCGGCGGCGGCCCCGGGGGATCCGGTGCCGTCGAGCTGGTGGAGCGGGAAAGCGGCCCGACGGCCCCGTGGCCGAGCAGGTGTCTGCGCTGCCGGTTGCTCTGCCGGCTGATCTGCGGGCCGAGCCGCGGACTGCTCTTCGGACTGCTCTGCGGATCGGGATGCGGACCGAGCGGAATCGTCGGGGCGTGCCGGGGATGCTGCTGCAGATCCGGCAGCGGCGGCGGGGGAGACCGATCCTCCGGGGAACGAGGTGCGTCGCGCCGAGGGCGGGTTCTGCTCAGCCGTCGGCGTGGGCGCCGAAGGCGGGACCGGCGCGCTGGATGCCGAGGACCTCGGGTTCGCCGAACTCGCCGAGGACGCCGAGGACGCCGAGTTCGCGGAGCTCGCTGATTCCGCCGAGCTCGCGGATCCGCCGAGCCAGGTGCGTTTGGGGTTCGGGGAACCGAAGGCGGCGTCGCGATTCCTCCGCGCCTCGTCTGCGGGGAGCGGGGTCGAAGGGGCGCGTCGGGTTGGTTGCTGGTGTCTGCCGGACCGACGACGTCTGCGCCGTGAGGCCGAGGATGGGTCCGTCATGCGCTACATCCTAGGAGCTTGACGCTGGTTGGTCATGCAACAGCCTGTGAGAACTTCGTGGAGGTGGGGCACATGGGGCCACCCGTATCCTGGCCGCATGCGCCTGATCCACACTCCGTCGACCGACCTCACATACGACGACTGCTTCTTCCTGCCGGGTCGTTCCGCGATCACCTCGCGCTTCGACGTCGACCTCAGCAGCGATGACGGGACCGGCACCACGATCCCGCTGATCGCCGCGAACATGACCGCCGTGACCGGGCGGCGCATGGCCGAGGTGATGGCCCGACGTGGAGGTCTCGCGGTGCTGCCCCAGGACCTCTCCCCGGAGCGGATCGACTCGATCGTACGCTCGGTGAAGTCACGTGACCTGCTGGTGGACCACCCGCTCACCCTCACCGCCACCGGCACCCTCGGCCAGGCGGCGGACCTGCTGCCCAAGCGGCCCCACGGCATCGTCGTGGTGGTCGATGAGGAGCGCCGCCCACTGGGCACCATCTCCGCGGAGGAGATCGCCGGCCGGGACTCCTTCTCCGAGGTGGGGGAGGTGCTCAGCGAAGATGTGCCGGTGCTGCGCCCGAGCGATCTCGAGGTGAGCCCGGCGCAGCTGCACGGCAGGATCGCCGCGACTCACCATGACGCCGCGGTCGTGGTCGACGAGGACGGGATGCTGCGCGGTGTCCTCACCGCCAACGGCGTGCTGCGCTCGACCATCTATCGCCCGGCGGCCGACGCCGAGGGCAGGCTGCGGATCGCGGTCGCCGTCGGGGTCAACGCCGATGTCGCCACGCGGGTGCGTGAGCTGGTCGCTGTCGGCGTGGACGTCATCGTGCTGGACACCGCTCACGGGCACCAGGACAAGATGATCGACGCGCTCCGTCTCGCTCGCGAGGCGCTCGGCCCCCGGGAGGGGACAGCGGTGCGCCTGGCCGCGGGCAACATCGTCACCGCCGAGGGCACCCGGGAGCTGACCGAAGCCGGCGCCGACATCGTCAAGGTCGGAGTCGGGCCGGGAGCGATGTGCACCACCCGGATGATGACGGGCGTGGGCAGGCCCCAGTTCTCCGCTGTCCTGGAGTGCGCCGCAGAGGCCCGCCGGCTCGGCGGGAGCGTCTGGGCCGACGGCGGGGTGCGTCACCCGCGCGACGTCGCGCTCGCGCTGGCCGCCGGGGCGTCCAACGTGATGATCGGCTCCTGGTTCGCGGGGACCTATGAGTCTCCCGGCCAGATGCGCACCGACGAGGCCGGCGGACGCTACAAGGAGTCCTTCGGCATGGCTTCCAAGCGTGCGGTCTCCCACCGGACCGCGCATGAAGATGCCTTCGCTCGTGCCCGCAAGGGACTGTTCGAGGAGGGCATCTCCACCTCGCGCATGTATCTCACCGAGGGGAAGGGCGGCGTCGAGGACCTGCTCGACGAGATCACTGCCGGGGTGCGCTCTTCGTTCACCTATGCGGGAGCAGCGGGCACCGAGGAGTTCCGTGAGCGGGCGGTGATCGGGCTGCAGGGCGCCGCCGGCTACAACGAGGGCCGTCCGATCTCCAGCTCCTGGAGCTGACCGCGGCACCGGCCCTGGCGTCGGCCGGCCATTCCTGGATGACCGTTCCTGGGCGGCCGACGCCGGCGGGCCGGTAGGCTGGGCCCATGACGACTCTCGTGATCGGTGGCGCCGGATATATCGGATCGCATGTGGTGCGACTCCTGCTCGAACAGGGGCAGAAGGTGGTCGTGGTCGACAACCTCTCCACAGGTCTGCGACAGCGCACCGAGGGCGCTGAGCTGATTGAGCTCGACGTGACGCTCCCGGACGCGCGCGAGAAGCTCGCCTTCCAGATGCGGGCCAGCGGTGCGGACTCCGTGATCCACTTCGCCGCCCACAAGCAAGTCGGCGAATCCGTCGCCAATCCCGAGATGTACTGGCATGACAACATCGGCGGGCTCGCCAACGTGCTCTCCGCCTGTGCGAGCGCCGAGGTGCGCGACGTCGTGTTCTCCTCCTCCGCCGCGGTGTACGGGATGCCGGACGTGGACCTGGTCACCGAGGAGCTCGCCCCGCAGCCCATCAACCCCTACGGCGCGACCAAGTACGTGGGGGAGTGGATGCTCGCCGACGCCGAGCGGGCCCACGACATGCGCACCGTCGCCCTGCGGTACTTCAACGTGGCCGGCGCGGGCTGGCCCGAGCTGGCCGACACCGCGGTGATGAACCTGGTGCCGATCGTGCTGGACCGGCTCGAACAGGGGAAGACCCCGATCGTGTTCGGCGACGACTACGACACCCCCGACGGCACCTGCGTCCGCGACTACGTGCATGTGCTCGACCTGGCCCATGCACATATCGCCGCCCTGGACTACCTGCGCGGCGAAGAGCGCCCCCACCGCACCTTCAACGTCGGCACCGGCGAGGGATCGAGCGTGCTCGAGGTGATCGACGCGATCGCCCGGGCCAAGGGCATCGAGATCATCCCCGAGATCGGCGCACCACGAGCCGGGGACCCGGCTCGCCTGATCTGCTCCGGGGACCGCATCGCCCAGACCCTGGGCTGGAAGTCCGAGCACGGTCTGGATGACATCGTGCGCTCGGCCGTCGAGGCCCGTTCGGCGGCGATCACCCCGGATGTCGAGGCGTACTCCGAAGGCTGAGAGGCCTGCACCGAGGGCTGACCCTCACCGCAGCATGTGAAGAGCCGAGGCCAGGGGCGTTTCCAGGACTCGGCTCTTCGCGTATGTGCGGGGCGTCTGCCCCGCCGCCGACGCCTCTCAGGTGAGGTAGCGGTAGATCGGGTTCTCCGGATCGACCCGCTCGATCTCCATGTTCGAGGCGGCCATGCGCGCCATCAGCGGCTCGAGGTCCGAGCGGTTCCCGATCTCGAGGCCCACCAGGGCCGGCCCCGACTCGCGGTTGTTGCGCTTGATGTAGTCGAACAGCACGATGTCGTCGTTCGGCCCCAGCACGCGGTCCAGGAAGCGACGCAGAGCGCCCGGTTCCTGAGGGAAGGTCACCAGGAAGTAATGCTTGAGGCCCTCGTGCACGAGGGAGCGCTCGACGACCTCGTTGTACCGCGAGACGTCGTTGTTGCCGCCGGAGACGACGACCACGATGTCACCGGTCTCCTCCTCCGGATCATTCGCGCCAGCCCCCGCCCGGCCCAGGTGCGCGATCGCGCCAGAGGCCACCGCCGTCGCGGCGAGAGCCCCGGCGGGCTCGGCGATGATCCCCTCGACCTGGTAGAGCTCGAGCATCTCCGTGCATACGGCGCCCTCCTCGACCGCGACCAGCTCGGGGGTGATGGCCTGCACCATCTGCAGCGGGCCCGCACCGACCCGGCGCACCGCGGCGCCATCGACGAAGCGGTCCATCTCGTGCAGGGTGACCGGACGGCCGGCGCGGACCGCAGCGGCCATGGAGACCGCACCGGCTGGCTCCACACCGATGATCCGGGTGGAGGGGCTCCGCTCCCGCAGCCAGGCGCCGCAGCCGCCGAGCAGCCCGCCCCCGCCCACGGGAAGGACCATGGTGCCGAGCTCGCGACCGTGCTCTGAGCGCAGCTGATCGGCGGCTTCGAGCGCCACGGTCCCCTGCGCGGCCATGATCACCGGATGGTCGAAAGGGGGCACCTGGGTGGCACCGGTGCGCTCCGCGTCATCCGCGGCGGCCTCGGCAGCATCGTCGAAGGTGTCCCCGATCAGCACCAGCTCCACCAGTTCCCCGCCGATCGCAGTGATCCGCTCGCGCTTCTGACGGGGGGTGGTACCGGGCACGTAGATGCGGCCGTGGATGCCCAGGGCCTGGCAGGCGTATGCGACTCCCTGGGCATGGTTGCCTGCGCTCGCGGCCACCACCCCGGCGGCCCGGAGCTCCGGGCTCAACGAGTCCAGGAAGAGATAGGCGCCGCGCAGCTTGTAGGAGCGCACGGACTGGAGGTCCTCACGTTTGAGCCAGACCGGCACTCCGGTCAGCCTGCTCAGCCGTTCGCTGAGCTCGAGCGGCGTGCGCCGCAGGACCGGGGCCAGGCGTGCTGCGGCGCTCTCGACCTCCGGGGCGCGCACCGGTAATGGCGTCGTCTCGCTCATGCTGTTCTCTCCTCGTCGGAGGTTCTCTCGTCGTCGGAGGTACTCTTCCCGACGGCGACGACCAGCGCCGTCGCCATCGCTGCCACACCCTCGCCGCGGCCGGTCAGCCCGAGACCGTCCGTGGTGCTGCCGGAGACGGATACCGGTGCACCGGCCGCCTCGCTCATCACCGAGACCGCTTCGTCGCGGCGCCCGGAGAGGCGTGGACGATTGCCGATGATCTGCACGGAGATGTTGCCGATCGTGAAGCCGGCCGCACGCACCAGTCGCGCCGCCTCTTCCAGCAGACGGACTCCTGAGGCGCCTTCCCATTCGGGCCGGTCGACACCGAAGTGCGTGCCCAGGTCACCGATCCCCGCGGCTGAGAACAGCGCATCGCAGGCTGCATGGCAGGCGACGTCCGCGTCGGAGTGGCCGGCCAGGCCTCTTTCCCCGTCCCAGCGCAGTCCCGCGACCCACAGCTCGCGCCCGGACTCGGCCGAGGCGAAGGCATGGACATCCACTCCGGTCCCGACACGGGGCAGGGGGGAGGGGTGCGAGGTCATCGGGAGCCGTCCTCCCCGCCCGCGCTGCGGGGAGCGATGCGCTCGAGCAGGCGATCGATGTCGTCGTAGGTCACCTGAGGGTTGGTCCCCAGCAGCAGCGGCATCCCGGACACCCGGGGAATGCCCAGGGCGTCCGGCAGATCCACCGTGCTGACCACGAGGTCCGCCCGGAAGTCGGGGGAGAGCAGGTCCATGACGGTGGCCTGGACGACCTGGATCTGTCGGCCGCCGGAGGTGAGATGCTCCCGCACCTGCTCCGCGATCAGTGCGGAGGTGGCGATTCCTGCGCCGCACACGATGGCGATGGTGAGCATACGAACTCCTGAGCTGTGGGTCGGGTGACGACCAGCGTCCCGACGATCTGAGGAGGCTGTCGGGTGAGGACCGGAAGACACCGGCGAGGGTCGATTCTGTCACGTCCTCGCTGGGTGATCCACGAGAGGTCCGCGGCCGTCTACGATGCCAGCGTGACTCAGCCCCGACGCCTCCGCACTCCCCGTCCGCCCGGGCGGGCGGCCGGAGTCGTGCTCGCCGGCGGCTCGGGCACCCGCGTGGGCGCCGGCATCAACAAGGCGTTCCTGCCCCTGGCTGGTCGCAGCATCGCAGGCTGGGGCCTGAACACGCTCGCCGCGGTCGAGGGGATAGGCATCTTGGTCTTCGTAGTGCGACCGGACGATCTCGAACACGCCCGCTTCGTGGATTCGCGCGAGACCGAGCATCCGCTGGAGATCATCACCGGCGGCGAGACCCGCCAGGAGTCCGAGCTGCTGGCACTGCGCCATCTGGCGGACCGCATCGACTCCGGCGCGGTGGACACTGTGCTGATCCACGACGCCGCCCGCCCGCTGGTCTCCCACGGCCTGGTCTCAGCAGTGCTGCATGCGGCCAGGGAGAGCGGCGGGGCGGTTCCGGGCATCCCCGCCCTGGACATCGCCTCAGCGGGGCCGGGGCACACCTTGGCTCCCGGCGCCGATCTGCGAGAGGACGCCCTGGTGAGGGTGCAGACCCCGCAGGGATTCCACGCCGCCACGATCCTGGACGCCTATGAGGCCGCGGCCCGGGACGGATTCGTCGGCACTGACACCGCCTCCTGCGCCGAGGAGTACACCGACATCCCGGTGACCTGGGTGCGCGGCGAGGAGACGAACTTCAAGATCACCTACGCCCAGGATCTGCTGCTGGCCCAGGACGTGGTCAGCGCGCTAGGTTTGAGGACAGGGTGAGGAGGAGCCGATGAACGTCGAGGAGAGCTACCTGCGCTGCACCGCCTGCGATCAGGAGGCGGAGCACGTGGTCGTCTACGCCGGCAGGTTCGTGTCCCAGATCCAGTGCACCGGCTGCGGAGCCGTGACCAGACTGGATGTGTCCGACGACTATCTGCCGGATCTCCGCCAGCGGATCTCCAGCAAGCCACGGCGCCTGATGCGACGGCTGCGCCGTGACCCCGGGGAGCTCGCCACGAGCCTGCCGGTGCGCACGCTGTCCAAACCGGGCCGGATGGCCGCGGAGTTCCGGACCGTCTGGCGCAGCCGCAGCGGCCGCTGAGCTGCGGGGTGCTGCGCGACCTATCTGCGCGACTTTGCCGGGCGATTTGGCCGCCGGGCGGACTGTCTGCGCGACCTGCCCGGGCGACGGCCCTGATTTCCCGGGGAACCTCCCTGCGCGGCCTCTCAGCCGCGTCGTGAGATGCCGTACCGGTGCGAGGTGTCCCGGGCCAGGCCCAGGGAGATCTGCGCCTGCCACAGGGTGAGTCGGTCCAGTACCGCGAAACCGGAATGAGAGCCCTGCACGGTGCGTACCTCGGCCCCGCCTTCGAGGGCCACGAGGATCTCGTCGAAGCGTCCGCGATCGATCCCTGCGCGGGGCATGCTCTCCGGAGCAGCAGGCTCCAGCACCCTCTCCAGCAGCTCGCGCCGCAGCAGCCGGGGGCTCTGCAGGCCGGCCAGGGTGGTGCGGTCGATGTTCCGCAGGCCGTCGGGCCGGACCTCCTTGACCGAATCGGTCAGGGCGATCACGGGCACCACGGCATCGATGCTGGCTTCGAGAGCGGAGAGCACCTCGGTGATGACAGAGGCCGGGGTGAGCGCGCGCTCCGCATCATGCAGCAGCAGCAGCTCCTCGTCGGTGCGCTCGAGGACCGTCTGCAAAGCGTTGCGGCGATCGCCGGCGACAGAGACGACGGGGATGCGGGGATCGAGGGCCGCACGCAGCTGCGATGCGGCGACGTCGGCGGTGACCACCAGCGGCATCGGGAGCCCGAGGCCGTGGAGGGTGCCGAGCAGCCGGTTGATCAGTCGCGAACCGCCGAGCAGCTCGAGACATGGTGTCGCCGCACCGCGGGAGAGACCTGGCGCGGGGGGAGCCAGGGCGAGGACGACGGGCCGCACTGTCGCGGCGGTCGGGAGGGGTGACACGGGGGGCAGGGGGCTCAGGAGGCGAGGACCTCGTCGAGGATCGACTCGGCGCTGGCCTCGTCGGTCTTCTCCGCGAGTGCGAGCTCGGAGACCAGGATCTGACGGGCCTTGGACAGCATCCGCTTCTCACCGGCGGAGAGCCCGCGATCCTGATCGCGGCGCCACAGATCACGAACGACCTCGGCCACCTTCTTGACGTCTCCGGAGGCCAGCTTCTCGACATTCGCCTTGTAGCGGCGCGACCAGTTGGTGGGCTCCTCCGTATAGGGCTGACGCAGCACCTCGAAGACCTCCTCGAGGCCCTCCTTGTCCACCACGTCGCGCACTCCCACGAGATCGACGTTGTCGGCGGGGACCTCGATGGTCAGATCTCCCTGGGCAACCTTCAGCTTGAGGTAGGTGCGATCCTCCCCCTTGATGGTGCGGGTCTTGACCTCTTCGATGAGCGCGGCACCGTGGTGCGGGTAGACGACGGTCTCGCCGACAGCAAAATTCATGTGGTGGGTCCCCTTTCCGCCGACCAGTCTAGCACCGGGGGGTCATGCTAAAATGCGCACCGACCTGCCCGCTGACCTGCCGGAGCGCTCGCCCAACAGCTCGGGCTGATCGCCGTTGGGGCACAGTGCGGCGCTCCTGCCTCACCAGCCGTACGCCCTCGGGAACGGCGGTCGCGAACCTCAGGAGAGCCCCTCCGGCTTCTCCTGCATCGACCCGGTCACGCCGTGCCGCCCCGGGGCCGCGCGGGGCTTGTGGTGGGGTAACCTGTCAGAGCTGTCCCTAGAACGTCTGTGCCGCGATCCGGCATCGAAGAGGAGTCCTCCGTGCGCCGTCCCCGCCGTCTCGTGCTCTCCGCCGCCGCCATGGGCCTGGCGCTCGCGGCCACCGGCTGCACGTACTTCAGCCCGGTGCAGACCCATGAGTTCTATCAGGCCGCCGACGGCACCAACGCCAATCTCGAGCAGAACGGCACCCTCTTCGCCGGCGTGCGCAATGCCGTGCTGGTCCTTGGTGAAGATGGCACCCCGGTGTTCTCCTCGACGGTTGTGAACTACTCCGATGAGGAGATCACGGTAGAGGTCGAGGGCAGCGCCGAGGGCAGTGCCATCTTCTCCGCCCAGGTGCAGGTCCCCGCGCACGGTGTCGTCGAGCTCGGCCCCAGCGAGGGCCAGCAGCTGGTCCCGGTCGGTGCGCTCGACGTGGAGACCGGCACGATCCTCAACCTCGATGTGACCGCTGGCGACGAGACCACCACGATCTCCCTGCCCACGCTCGACACCAGCCTGGGCTACTACGACTTCGAACAGCCGGCCGGGGGCTGAGACCCGCCGCTGTCACCATCCAGCATGCAGAACGCCCCGCAGCCTCGGCTGCGGGGCGTTCTGCATGCTGTCGTCCCGGTGAGGGTCAGCTGCCGGACTCGAACTTGTAGCCCAGTCCTCGCACGGTCACCAGGTGCACGGGGTTCTTGGGGTCATCCTCGATCTTGGCCCGCAGCCGCTTGACATGCACATCGAGGGTCTTCGTGTCGCCGACGTAATTGGCACCCCACACCCGGTCGATGAGCTGCCCGCGGGTGAGCACCCGGTCCACATTCCGCAGCAGCATCTCCAGCAGCTCGAACTCCTTGAGCGGCAGTGCGACCTCGGTGCCGTGCACCTCCACCACGTGACGCTCGACGTCCATCATGATGCCGCCGGCGTTCAGGGTGGTGTACTCCTCCGTCTCGGCTGAGTCCTGGCCGCGGCGCAGCACCGCCTTGATCCGGGCCAGCAGCTCTCGCGAGGAGTACGGCTTGGTGACGTAGTCGTCGGCGCCCAGCTCGAGGCCGAGGACCTTGTCGAACTCGTCGTCCTTGGCGGTGAGCATGATGACCGGCACCGTCGAGGTGCGGCGGATCTCCCGGCACACCTCGGTGCCGCTCATCCCCGGGAGCATCAGGTCCAGGAGAACCAGGTCGGCACCGTGGGCGGTGAAGATCCGCAGCCCGTCGGTGCCGGTGTCTGCGACGGCGACCTCGTAGCCCTCCTTCCGCAGCGAGTACGAGAGGGGATCGGAGAAGGACTCCTCGTCCTCCACGATCAGGATGCGCGTCATATCAATGTCCCTTTCCCGACCCATGACGGGTCATCGAGGCGGATGGGCTGCTGTGGGGGTCATCGACCGCGCGGGCGCCGACGGTGATGGTCTCGGTCCGACCCATCTCCGGCAGTCGGAGCGTGAACGTCGATCCCTGGCCCGGCATCGACCAGGCGGTGACTTCACCTCCGTGGTCGCTCGCGATGTGCTTGACGATCGCGAGGCCCAGCCCGGAGCCGCCGGTGGCCCGCGACCGGGCGCGGTCGACGCGGAAGAAGCGTTCGAAGACCCGCTCGAGGTTCTCTTTGGAGATGCCGATGCCCTGATCCTTGACGGAGATCTCGACCATGCCGTGATCACGGCGCACGGACACCCCGACCCGGGTGTGCGGATCGGAGTAGGAGATCGCGTTGGAGATCAGGTTCGACAGCGCGGTGGTGAGCATGGCGGGGGAGCCGAAGACGGTCAGCCCCTGTGTCCCGCCCACACTGACCTCGATCTTCGAGCCCAGTCCGAAGTTCCGGTTCAGCGCCACCGCCTCCTCGATCACCTCGTCGATCTCGACAGGCTCGGCGTCGGGCAGTGCGGAGCCGCCCTGGACCCGGGAGAGCTCGATGATCTCTTTGACCAGGTGCGACAGCCTGCGGGACTCCGTCTGCATCCGTTCGGCGAAGCGGCGCACCGCGTCCGGGTCCTCGGCGGCGTCCTCCATCGTCTCGGCCAGCAGGGTGATGGCGCCGACGGGGGTCTTCAGCTCGTGGGACACATTGGCCACGAAGTCGCGACGGGTCTCCTCGACCCGCACCGCACGGGTGAGATCGTCGGCCAGCAGCAGCGCCCCATGCTCGCCGAGGGCCCCGATGCGCACATCGATCACGGCATCGGAATCGCCCTGGGACGAGCGGCGCAGGCTGAGGCGCTCATCGCGGAACCCGCCGTTGCGGCCCACATCGGCCGCGAGCGCCATCAGCTCGGCGCTGGCCAGGCGCGGGTAGTCCCCCTCGGAGGCGCGCACGATGCCGTAGGAGTAGGCCAGGGGAGAGGCGCGCAGCACGTCACCGCTGGAGTCGAGCACGACGTAGGCGGAGGAGAGGATCGCGAGGACCTCGGCCGCGGCCTCGGGGACGTTCTGGCCGGGGGCTGTCGACGGCTCTGCACGGCGCCGCGGCGGCGGGGCGAGCGCAAGCATCGCGGCGACGCCGATCACCAGACCGATCGCGCCGGCGAGCACGAGGAGCGCAGACAGGGGCACCCGTACAGCCTAGGCCCCCGGCCGCGCTCTCCCGGACTGCCCAGCCAGCATGAAGGACAATGAGGTCAGGAGTTCATGGGGACTACGCTTCACGTTCACCGGCCGCCGCAGTCCGTTCACCCGAGATTGCGATCATCGGTGGCGAAGGTCCCTTCAGACAGAGGAGTAGTAACCATGCGCGAGGCGTACCAGAGCGACCTGCGGCATATCGTCGATGACCTGGTCGACATGGCCGAGCTGGTCGGGACGGCCCTCGAGGACGCGACCACCGCCCTGCTCGAGGGCGATCTCGCCCTCGCGGAGCGGGTCGTCACGGCCGACCCCCATATCGATGCCCGCCAGCTGGAGCTGGATGCGAAGGCGGTCGAGCTGCTGGCTCGGCAGTCCCCGGTGGCCACCGACCTGCGACTGCTGGTCGCGTCCCTGCGCATGAGCTCATCGCTCGAGCGCATGGGCGACCTGGCCGCGCATGTCGCGCTGGTCGCGCGCCGCACGCATCCGGACCCGGCCGTCCCGGAGCAGCATCGCGAGCAGATCGCGAAGATGTCCCAGCTCGGGCTGACTGCTCTCAAGGGGGCGACCGAGGTCATCCAGAGCCGTGATCTGGCGCTCGGGGCGCAGGTGGAGAAGCAGGACGATCAGCTCGACGATCTGATGATCGAGATCTCGCGCCAGATCTCCAGCAGCGGCGAGGACATCTACACCAACGCCGAGGTCATCGACCTCACGCTGCTCATCCGGTTCTACGAGCGCATCGGCGACCACGCGGTCTCCCTGGTGCGACGCATCGGCTTCCTGGTGACCGGAGACGCGCTCGACACGCTCAGCGAAGGTGTCGACGTCCCGGAGTTCTGAGCCGGCAGTCACGACGACGAAGGGCGCCCCGCAGGTTTCTGCGGGGCGCCCTTCGTCGTCGAGGTCGCGGTGGGTTGAACCCGGTGGGCTGACCCGGTGGGCTGGGCCTGGCGGGCGAGCAGGTGTTGTCGGGCTCGCGCTGGGGCTCAGCCGCGGTTGGGGCGGGGACGGCGGGAGGTCAGGCGCTCCGTGCCGCTCTTGGCTCCGCGCTTGGCAGCCACGCGCAGTCCCTGCAGGATGACCCCGGAGACGGTCGCCCAGAGCAGGATCTTCCAGAGCGGCTGGTCGTCCTCGGGATCCTTGATCGCCGCGATCTCAGCTTTCGAGAGGCCGTCCTTCTTCGCCTGCTTGCGACGCTTCGCGACGTCCTTCTTCGCAGACTTCTGTGCCTTGACGGTGGGGGCGTCCTCCCCGAAGACGGCGCCCCAGCCAGCGGCTGCGGCCTTGTTGCCGACGGTGGCCGCGACGATTCCTGCCACGGGGACGACGATGCTCACGAGCGGATTGGCCACTGTTTCCTCCAGGCGTCGAATGGTCTGTGTACGGGACGCTGCTCCCGGCGGATCAGTACGTCCCTGCGTGCTGAGCGTAATAGGTTCCCATGTCATCCGTGCGCAGGGCCTCGCGCAGCACCTCCATCGCCTCGTCATCCGTGCCGACGACGCTGGCTCCGCCGCTGGTGGTGATCGGCCCGGCGTGGGGGACGGAGAGGAAGTACATGTCCCCGCTGCGGACCGATCGCAAGGAGAGTCCGAGCTCGACCATCGCGCCGGCGCTCAGGCCGTCGTCGGTGGTGAGATACGGGGAGATGCTCTCGATGGTGTCGGCGAGCTTGCCGGGATCGCTCAGCGTGTCAGCGCTGATCAGCTTGTCGGCGATGCCCTTGAGGACCGCCTGCTGATTGCGGTTGCGCTGGAAGTCGCCTTCGGCGAACTGCTTGCGCTCGCGGACGAAGGCCAGGGCCTCCTCGCCGTTGAGGGTCTGGGTGCCCTCGGTGAACTGGTGGCCCTGCGCCTCGAAGGTCTGGGGAATCTTCACGTCGACTCCGCCGAGGGTGTCGACCAGGCCCTCGATGCCGTCGAAGTCGATCAGTGCGACATGGTCGATCGGGACCCCGGTGTAGTTCTCGACCGTGGTCACCGCCAGGCCCACGCCGCCGAAGGCGAGTGCCGCGTTGATGCGGTCCTTGCCATGGCCGGGGATGTCGACATAGAGGTCGCGCGGGAAGGAGGTGATGTACACGCTCTGGTTGTCATCGCTGATGTGCACCAGCATCATCACGTCCGAGCGCTGCCCGCTCACGCCCTCGGAGGCGGCGTCCTCGGGGGATCGCTTGTCCGAGCCCAGCAGCAGGAAGTTACGACCGCTGCCCTCGATCGCCTCCGGGCGGTCTCCGTCGGAGGCGCCGCGCGTGATCTGCACCACGGTGCGCTTCTCGTAGGAGTCCTTGAGCCCGTTGAGGTAGTTGCCGATCACCAGGCCCACGCCGAGCACGAGCACGGCGACCAGCCCGAGGGCGATCAGCGCCGCCCGTCGGCTGCGGCGCCGATCGGTGCGCGGATTCTCGTCATCATCCCAGTCAGCGGGAAGATCGACGTCGGCGGGGTCATTCATTCGGTGTCCCTCTCAGACGGTGCCGCCGAGGCGGACACGCTGCCGACGACGCCCCGATGCCCGGGGCGCCGTACTATCCCGGGTACCGAGGCACCCGGGTATACGCGAGATCCCATATTAGGCGTCCCGCGGTCCGGCCCTTGCTCTCGAAGCCGGTCTTCACACGACCCTCGAAACGTGGCGCCCATCCGGTGGTCGGGATGTTCGCCGGGATCGCGTCCGAGGAGCTCCCTTCGGGGCGGAGCCCCTCGGGATGCAGCAGGGCGAGCTCGGGACGCGGATCCAGCTGGGTCCTCATGTGGTGGGCGTACTGCGCCCAGTCGGTGGCCAGGCGGAATGTCGCACCGTCGGCCAGCAGCGGCAGCACCGCGTCCAGGAACGGCGGGTTGATCAGCCTGCGCTTGTGGTGACGCTGTTTGGGCCAGGGATCGGCGAAGTACACCCAGAGCTGGTCGATCGAGCCCTCGGGCAGCATCGCGGGCAGCGCCCGCTGCGCATCCAGCGGCAGCATCCGCAGGTTCTGGGGACTTCCCGAACGCTCCACCCGGCTCAGCGTCTGGGCGAGCCCGGGCAGGTACACCTCGGCTCCGAGGTGATCACGTTCGGGATGGGCGAGGGCGGCGGCGACGATGTTCTCGCCGGTGCCGCTGCCGACCTCGACCACGAGCTCGGCCTTCCGGCCGAAGACCGCTGCGGGATCCAGGCGGGTCCCCTCGGCGGGCAGGGTGTCGCGATGTCCGCGCGGCGGGTCGATGACGTAGAAGGGGGAGAGGCGGTCCCAGGCGTTCTGGCGACCCTGGGTCAGTCGTTCCCCGCGCCGCACGAAGGAGACGACATCGCGATGCGTCTTCTCCTGGCTCGCTGTCATCGACGGATCACTGCTCACGTCACTGCTCACGGCGGATCTGACCGTCCTCGACCACCACGGCGACCTCGGGGAGGTGGCGGGTGGCGGGGCCCACCAGCACGTCACCGGTCGTGGCATCGAAGCGGGAGCCGTGGCAGGGGCAGTCGAGCTCCTTCTCCTCCTGGCGCAGCGCGCAGCCGTTGTGGGTGCAGTAGCCGGAGTAGCCAGCGATGTCCTCGCCGGCGCCGCGCACCAGCAGCACGAACGGCTCCTTGCCACCGAAGTTCACCAGGGTGCTGGCGTTCTCGGGCACGTCCTCGAGCGAGATCGTGCCGTCCTCCGCGCGCAGCGGCGCGGCGGTGCCGAAGCCCTCATCCTCGGGCCCGCAGGCCGCGAGCCCTCCCAGCCCGGCCGCAGTGGCAGGGAGCAGCAGGGCATGACGACGGGAGAGGCACGGGCGTTCCATGGCGCCAGGATAGCGAGCCGAGCTGGGCGACGGCACTGCACGGAGGGTCGGTGTGACCGCGGTGACGGTGCTGCGCCGTGCGAGATCAGACGTCAGCGGCCTCGAGCTCACGCGGGTCCCAGGTGAGGATGCCGTGGGTGCGCCAGCCTCGCTCCCGCACCGCGTCCAGCGCCTCCCGCTTGCGGGCAGGAGAGAGGCGGTCCAGGTACAGCGATCCTTCGAGGTGGTCGACCTCGTGCTGGAGGGCGCGGGCGAGCACCCCGCCCTCGTCCTCCACCACGACCTCGGCACCCTCCAGATCGATGCCGGTCACGCGTGCCCCGCGGTGGCGGGCGGTGGGGAAGCCCTCGCCGGGGACTGAGAGGCAGCCCTCGAGGGTCTCCTCGTCGAGCTCGATCCCGCCGAAGCGTTCCAGCACGGGATTGATGACCACCCCGCGCCGCAGGGTTCCGCCGGCATCCGGGCACGAGTACACGAACAGGCGCCAGCGCGAGCCGACCTGCGGCGCGGCGAGCCCGGCACCGCTGGCTGCATCGTTGGTCTCGAACATGTCAGCGACCAGGGCGCGAAGCTCGGAGGTGACCTCGCGGACCCGCCGGGTGCGCTGCGAGAGGGCGCGGTGGCCGACGATGGTGATCGGGCGGACGGTCATGCGGAGAGTTCTCCTGTGTGCGGGGGATCAGTGGGCCCGCCCTGTGCGGGAGGGAGGGGGGTGCTGGTGATGCGGTGGCGCGCGGGCGGGTTGACGGCCAGCGGATTGCGGGCGTCGACGATCCACGGTCCTCGCTCCCGGCGCAGCGGCTCTCCGTCACGGGCCGCCTCGGCGACCACGCGGCCGAGCTCCTCCGCCCGCACCGCGTCCGCGGCGAGGAAGTCGAGGGTGTGCGTGGCGTGGGGGTCGAGCACGATGCGGTGCCAGGCATCCAGGCCGCTGGCGATCTGGCGTGCTCGCAGGAATTCGGCGTCCAGCGCCGCTCCGGAGATCACCACGATGTTCGAGATCCACATCAGCAGCAGGATCGCGATCAGCCCGTTCAGGGCGGTGAGGATCTCCGCGAAGCGGGTGGCGTAGACCATCAGCTGGCCGGCGATCAGCGCGGTGCCGAACAGCACCAGCACGCTCACGGTCGAACCGAGCGTCATCAGCCGGTAGCGGGGAAGGCGCACGTTGGGGAACAGGTAGTACGCCATGGACACCCCGATGATGAGGATGACCAGCAAGATCGGCCACTTCACGAGGTTCCAGGCTGCGAAGGCGATCCGCGGGATGCCCACGAACTCGCCGATGCGCTGCGAGGCCTCGCCGCCCACGATGATCATGCCGATGGCCAGCAGCACCACGGACACGATCAGCATGGTCTCGCCGAACACGATGGTGCGGAACAGGAGGAAGGGACGCCCTTCGCGGGTGTCATACACGCGATGCAGGGCGCGGTGGAAGGCCGCGACCCCGTTCGAGGCGGAGACCAGCGAGCCGGCCGTGCCCAGCAGCAGGCCCAGCAGACCGCCGCTGGTGGAGGACACCGCCTGGATCGCGCTCAGGAAGGGGCGGGGGTCCAGGGTCGGGAAGATCTCGGTGATCATTCCGGACAGCGCAGTGAGCGTCTCCGCCTCGATCCCGATCAGCGACATCATCGAGACCACTGCGACCGCGCCCGGGAACAGCGAGAGCACCAGATAGAACGTCATCGTGCCCGCGACGTCCCAGACCTGGATGTCGAGCATCCGCATCCGCACCCGGTTCAGGACGTGCAGGACGCTCAGCCGGGGTCGGGACAGCTCGACCACCGGCTTGATGCGTCGCGGTCGTGAAGAGGTCACCGTGCTGCTCCGGGCTCAGGGTCTGTGCGCCGAGGATGGGCGCTGATCGAGCCTATTCCACCAGGTTCTCCGCGGCCCGGCCGGTCAGCTCGCCGATCAGCTCTCGTCGATGATGTCGTCAGGGTCACTGGCGACCGGGTACTCCCAGGGATCGTCGGGATCGCCGGGGACGTGAGAGGTCATGATCGAGCCGTCGGCGCGCTCATCGCCCAGCCCGACGGGCCTGGCCAGCACGGAATCGTCGAGCAACGGCCCCTGATCCACGAGCGGCACCGTGACGCCCCCCGCATCGACCGTGACCCGTTCGCCGCGCACCGTGACCTCGACCTCATCGCCGCTCTCGAGCGTGAAGGAGATCTCCTCGCGCACCAGGCGGACCCGGAACCGGGAGCCCCGCACCGTGAGCGGGTACGACAGCTCCGGCCAGTCGGTGGGCAGCCGCGGGTCGAAGGACACCTGGCCGTCGTCGTGCCGCATCCCGCCGAAGCCGTGCACGAGCGCGTTCCAGACCCCGCCCGCGGAGGCGATGTGCACCCCGTCGGCCGTGTTGTGGTGGAGGTTGGCGAGATCCACGAAGAGTCCGGCACGGAAGTAGTCCAGTGCGGCCTTCTGATGGCCGACCTCTGCCGCCATGATCGATTGCACCACCGCCGAGAGCGAGGAGTCCCCGGTGGTGATCGGATCGTAGTACTCGAAGTCCGCGCGCTTCTCCTCGGCGGTGAACTCGCTCCCGCGCAGGAACAGCGCCAGCACGACATCTGCCTGCTTGAGCACCTGGAAGCGGTAGATCACCAGCGGGTGGTAGTTCAGCAGCAGCGGGAAGGCCTCGTCCGAGGTGCTCGAGAGGTCCCAGATCTCCCGCTCGAGGAAGCGGTCCTCCTGCAGATGGATCCCCAGCGACTCGTCCTTGGCGACATGCATGCCGTCCGCGCAGGCCTCCCACTGCTCGAGCTCCATCTCGTCCAGCTCGAGCTCGACGCGCATGCTCTCGTAGGCGCTGTCGTCCGCAGCGCGCAGCTCGCGCACCGCCCGCGCGGCACGCCGGAGGTTGAAGCGGGCCATGACGTTGGTGAACATGTTGTTGTTCACCACAGTGGTGTACTCGTCGGGGCCGGTCACGCCGTTGATGTGGAAGCTCGCTGCGCCATCGGCGGTCATCCGCCAGAACCCGAGATCAGCCCACATCCGCGCGGTCTCCACCAGCACCGGGACCCCGTCGCGATGCTGGAAGTCGAGATCGCCGGTCACATCGGCGTACTGGGCGAAGGCATACGCGACGTCGGCATCGATGTGGTACTGCGCGGTGCCGGCGGCGTAATAGGCCGAGGCCTCATCGCCGTTGATCGTGCGCCAGGGATACAGCGCTCCGCGCTGGTTCAGCTCCCGAGCACGTTCGCGGGCCTTGGGCAGCAGGTTGGTGCGGAAGCGCAGGGCATTGCGCGCCCACCGGGGCTGGGTGAAGGTCAGGAACGGGACCACATAGATCTCGCTGTCCCAGAAGTAATGCCCCTCGTACCCCGAGCCGGTGACGCCCTTGGCCGGGATGCCCCACTGATCGGAGCGGGCGGCGGCCTGGGCCAGCTGGAACAGGCACCAGCGGGTCGCCTGCTGCGCCGCGGGCTGCCCGGGCAGCTGCACGTCAGAGCGCAGCCAGAAGTCGTCGAGGTATGCCTGCTGCTCAGCGAACTGCACCTCGAAGCCGCTCTCGCGGACCCGATCCAGAGTGCGCCGGCAGCGGTCGAACAGCTCGCGGTGGGGGACGGAGCGCGAGGAATGGTAGGTGACTGCTTTGCGGACGGTCAGCGACTGTCCCTCCTCCAGATGGGCGCGCACGACCTGGCGGCCGAGATCCGCGGAGGTGTCCACGAGCTGGGTCACCTCCGCATCGGACTCCACCTGGTGGTCCGCGCCGACGGCCATCGTCATCCCCGAGTTGGCGACCCGGTACCCCATCAGCATCCGGCGCTCGCTGTGCCAGTCCTGCAGCGGCTCGAGCACCCGATGGGTGAAGTCGGTGGTGCGCCGTGGGTCGGCCTTGTCCGTGACCGCTCCGCCCACGAGACCCTTGCCGAAGTCGTCCCGGAAGTCCTCGCGGTTGATGATCTGTGACGAGATCGCGATCGGGGCCGAGCCCTCGAGCATCTCCACCTTCAACGTCATCACCGCCAGGTGCCGCTGCGCGAAGGAGACCATCCGGGCGCTGCTGACCCGGACCCGCTTCCCGGCCGGGGTTCGCCAGATCAGCTCCCGGCGCAGCACCCCCTCGCAGAAATCGATCCAGCGCTCGTACTCCTCGAGATCGGCGATCGACAGCAGCAGCGGCTCATCGTCGACGTAGAGCTTGAGCACTGACGAATCGGGCACCGAGATCATGGTCTGACCGGTGCGCGCGAAGCCGAAGGCGGATTCGGCGTGGTTGATCTGCCAGGTCTCGTGGAATCCGTTGAGGAAGGTGCCGTGGGTCTTTGCGTCCCGGCCCTCCTCCGGGGTCCCGCGCATCCCCATGTACCCGTTGGCGGTCGCGAAGAGGGTCTCGGCGAGGCCCAGGTCCTGAGGGGGCCTGGACTCGACCAGGCGCCATTCATCGAGTGGGAGCTGGGTGCGGTCGACGGGGTCGGCGGGCAGCGAGCGCAGGCGGGTCATGCGAGCTCCTCCAGGTCTGCGACGGCGAAGGTGGCACCGGCTGCGGCGAGCTCGGCAGCGCCGGCGCCGCGATCGACACCGATCACTGCGCCGAAGTCACCCGAGGCACCTGCCTGCACGCCGGAGACGGCGTCCTCGTAGACGACGGAGTCCGCGGGCTCGACTCCGAGCAGCCGGGCGGCGTAGAGGAAGGTGTCCGGTGCCGGCTTGCCGGGCAGTCCCTCGCGGGTCGCGACGTTGCCATCGACGATGTGCTCGAAGCGGTCCAGCAGTCCCGCTCCGCTCAGCACCTCCTCCGCGTTGCGGGAGGAGGAGACGATCGCCAGCCGCGCGGTCGGGGGCAGGGCATCGAGGTAGGTGACGGTCCCGGGATAGGGCGCCACGCCGTCGGCCCGCAGCAGCGAGAGCACCAGGTCGTTCTTGCGGTTGCCGAGCCCGCGCACGGTCTCCGCACCGGGATCCTGGACGCCGGGATCATCGTCGATGCCCTCTTCCAGGGTGATCCCCCGGGAGCTGAGGAAGGTGCGCACGCCGTCGTAGCGGGGGCGCCCGTCGACATGGGCGAAGTAGTCGGCGTCGGTGTACGGCTCGTCGATGCCGCGAGAGGTGAGGAATCGACTGAACATGTCTGCCCAGGCGCGCATGTGCACCTCGGCCGTCGGGGTGATGACCCCGTCGAGATCGAAGAGATGTGCCGTGTAGTCGGCCGGTCGGAAGGTACGCGCAGCAGTCACGCCGAACATGCTACGGCGGTCCCTGTGGACCTGGGTGCGGACCGGGCTCGGTATGAGGCTATCGCCAGGGCGTGGCATGGGAGCCGGGGCGTGGGCTACCCTGCGAGAGTCCGCTCCCGCGCTTCGGCGCCGGTGCGGAGCGGCTTGAGACCCTTCGAGGAGAAGATGACTGTCACGGAGTCGCTGTCCGTGGTCGGCGCAGTGCGCCGCGCGCTCGAGATCGATGAGCGGACCAGCCACCAGGGCCACCCTCTGGTCCGCGCTGTGCTCACCCTGACCACGAATCTCGACCGTGCCCCCGCCCAGCTGTGGCCGCTGCTCACCAGACCCGGAGAGCTCGCGCGATGGTTCGGGCCGGTCGCCGGCGAGCTGCATGAGGGTGGGAGCTTCACTGCGCCGGGCGGAGTGCATGGACGGATCCTCGAGGTCGAGGCGCCCCACCGGCTCACCTTGTCCTGGACATCGTCCAGCGGCGAGGACCCGCTGCTGATCAGGCTCGATCCGGAAGACGACGGCACCACGCTGCTGCATCTGCGCCACACCGCGCTGGTCGACGTCGAGGAGTTCGAACGGACCGGCCCCGGCGCCCTCGCCATCGGCTGGGAGCTCGCGCTGCTCGCGCTCGCCGCCGAGACCGACGGCTGGCGCTCCAGCTGCCTGGGCTCGGTGCCCACCCCCACCCCGGAGTGGCGGCGAGGTCCTCAGGCAGCTGCGTATCTGCGGGCCTGGTCGGTGCGCTGGGCTGCCGAAGCCGTCGCGGCCGGAGTCGACGAGGGCGTCGCACGTCGCGGCGAGGCGGCGACCACCGGCACTTCCTTGGGCACCTGAGCTCCCTGCTGGAAATCTGAGTCCCTCCTGGAAACCAGAGTCCCTCCTGGAACTCTGAGCCCCTGCTGGGTTCCTGAGGCCCTGCGGCTGCCCACTCCCGGGGTGCTCGCGCTGTCCGTGACGTCCGCACCCCGGAGCTCTTTGCCCAGGCTCACTATCGGGTGACAGACTCGGCCGGTGACCACACCTGCGCCGAGCTCCCGCCCTCGGGACCCGCGCACCCCGGCGCAGGTGCTCCGCTCGCTCACCCCGTCGGTGTACGCGCCGAGCCTGCTGGAGTTCACGGGTCTCGCGGCGCTGATGCCCGTGGTGCCGCTGATCGCCCGCGACCTCGGGTTCAGCATCCCGCAGGCGGCCGCGCTGTCGATGATCTTCGGGCTCACCTCCTTCCTCGGCCCCATCCCGGCAGGTCGACTGATCTCGCGGATCGGGGCTCGTCGCGCACTGGTGATCACCGGTGTCGTGCTGGTGGCCGCGAACCTGGCCGCGTATCTGATGCTCGACCCCGCACTGGGCGGGGGCGGCGACCTCACGCATCGCCTGCTGCTGATCGGGGTCCTGCTGGTGATGGCGGCGAGCACGCAGGTCTGGCAGTTCGGGCGCCAGTTCTATCTCGGCACCGCGCTGCCGCCGGCGATGCGTGCTCGCGGGATGACCCTGTTCGGCGGCGTGATCCGCTTGGGAGAGGTGATCGGCCCTCTGCTAGGTGCGGTGGTGATGGCAGTGGGCTCGATGGCCTGGGTCTTCCTGCTGTTCGCCGTCACCGCCGCAGCCGGCACCGTGATGATCGCCCTCTTCCTCCCTCCGGGGGAGGCGGGACCGGCCCCCGCGCGCGGCCGCCGCAGCGAGCGACGGCCGCGCAGCCAGGCACGCGGCCGGCTGGATCGTGCCGTGCTGCGCCGCATGATCGCCGTGGGTCTCGGCATCTCCCCGGTGATGGTGGCGCGCGTGAACCGGCCGGTGATCGTGCCGCTGCTCGGCGATTCGCTCGGGCTGGACCCGGTGTGGATCTCGATCGTCTTCGGGGTCAGCGCGGCGCTCGAGATCCTGCTGGTGATCCCCGCAGGCAGCCTCATGGATCGTTTCGGCCGCGCTGCGGTCGCCGTCCCCTGCGCGCTGCTGATGGGTGCCGGCTTCCTGCTGCTGGCCGTGCTCGGCATCGTCCTGCAGGGGCAGGGTCCAGGGCTCGCACTGGTGGCGCTCCTCGTGCCCAGCCTGCTGATCGGTCTGGGAAACGGCCTGGGCTCGGGGCTCGTGATGACCCTCGGCATCGACGTCTCCCCGGTGTATGACCGCGCGACCTACCTCGCCTGGTGGAACACGATGCTGGGGGCGGGACGCCTGGCGGCGCCGCTGATCGTCACCGGCGTCACGCTGGTCGCCCCGGTGGCCATCGCCGGAGCGGCGACCGGAGCGATCTGCGTCGCAGGGGGAATCTGGCTGACACGAATACTGCCCCGCGTCACACCCTCCGGGGGGACCCGGAGGAGGTGAGGCGGGGCAGCGTGGACACCGACGAAGCCGGAGCCAGGAGATCAGCCGGAGCCAGGAGCTCAGGCGGCGGCGGGCACCAGGGCGTTCTCGGCCGTGCTGTGCAGCAGCACCTGGGCATCCTCACGAGGGATCGAGCGGGCGATCGCGATCTCGGAGGCCAGCGGGTCGATGGCCTGCTTGAGCAGGTTGCGCTCCGCGAGGCTCGAGGGGACGCCGCCCGAGTCACGGACGATGTTGCGGATGACCTCGATGCGGTCGGTGAGACGACCGGTCTGGAGCTGCATCTGGAGCGACTTGATGCGGTGAGCCCAGGACGCCTTCTTCTCCGGCGGCTCGATGGGCTCGCCGAGCTGCTTGATCATCGTGACGATCTCCTTCTCGACCAGGAGCGCACGCAGTCCGATGACGTCCTTGCCGCCGGAGGGCACGGAGATGCGCATCTCGTCACCGATGACCACGAGATCGACATATTCACGCTCGACGCCGCGGACGGCGCGGGTGGAGGTGGAGACGACGCGCACCGGTCCGTGGACGGGATGTGTGAGCACTTCTCCGGCGTTCGGGGCGGCGGTGACGTCAGACGCTTCGGCAACGGACAAGGGGTTCCTCCTCTGTGGACCTGCGCACCGGCGGTACCGCGGCCCTGGTGGGGTCGAGGCGGCCACGTCCGGCATCGTGCGGTCCCGGACAGGGCCCGGGACACGGGGGTGACGAAGTGGCTCGAGTGCCGCTCGACCTGCAGGAACAGGGTGACGGCACCTACGACGGAGCAGTTCATTCTCTCACGGATCTGACAAAATATCCAGAGCGTGACGTCTCCACCTACATCACATCGGCAGATCATCGGTAGACCATCGGCATCGCGTCGACAGCGTGTCGGAGCCGCATCAGCGTCACGTCGGAGCTGGGTCATCGCGACGGTCTGTTCGAGACGGAAGTCGGAGGCTCCTGCGGGTCGTGATGCGGTTCGATAGGGATATGGTCCCCGGCTCCGCAGCATCCTCCACCGAGCGCGAGCTCGTCCGCTTCGAGGACATCGGGGTGGTGCTCGACGGCAACGTGCTCCTGCTCGAGGCCACCGGGAGCGTGCAGGCCGGAGAGGTGCTGGCACTGACCGGTGCCAACGGCTCCGGCAAGACCACGCTGCTGCGGGTGCTCGCCGGCCTGCTCGAGCCCACTGCGGGCACGGTGCAGATCGCCGGGCGGACACCGGATGATCGCGACCGCACCTTCCGCACCGCTCTCGGCGCACTGATCGGCCCGCCGCAGACGGCCCGGGACCTCACCGTCGCCGAACACCTCCAGTTCATCGCCGCCACCTGGGGGACGCCCGCGGCCGCCGGGGCCGAGCAGGCCCAGGCGCTGCTCGAGGAGCTGGCGATCACGCCGCTGGGACGCCGATTCCCGCATGAGCTCTCCAGCGGGCAGACGCAGCTGGTGTCCCTCGCGCTGACCTTCGCGCGGCCGGCCCAGGTGCTGCTGCTGGATGAGCCCGAGCAGCGACTGGATGCCGACCGGCTGGAGCTGGTGATCGATGCGATCCGTGCCCGCGTCGACGCGGGAACGGCCGTGGTGATGGCCACTCACCATCCCCGGATGCTCGAGGCGCTCGCCGATCACCGCCTCCACCTGGAGGACGCTCCGTGACCGGGGATCTCAGCGCCGTCCGCGAGGTCTGGGCGCAGCGCAGCCAGGCCCGGACCCGCGCCGATCTGCTGTACCTGCTCTACGTGGTGGCACTGAGCGTGCTGGTGTTCGCCGCACCCGTCCTGCAGATGTCGGGAACGTTCCTGGCCCGGCCCGATGTGCTCCCCGCGCTGCTGCACCCCCTCGCCCCGCAGGTCACCACGACCGTGTCGCTCGCCGCGGCGAGCGTGATGGTGATGCTCGGCGCCGTGCGCGGTCCGGCGCTGATCGCGCCCTTCTTCACCGCGACCCTCGCCGCCAGTGGGATCCGCCGACGAGACGTCCTCTGGCGGCCGCTCGCTCGGGCGCTGCTGGTGCCAGCTCTCGGCATCGTCATCGTGACCTCCCTGATCGCGGCGACCCTGGTGACCGACGGCGCCGCCACGGGAGCAGGTGGCGCATGGTTCGTGGTCGCTGGAGTCGGCACCGGCCTGCTGCTCGGTGCGGCCTGGCTCGGCGGCGAGCTGCTCGGGACAATGCATCGACGGCTCCTGGCAGGCGTGCTGCTGGTAGCGGCCGCGCTCTGCACGGCGCTGCCCCACGCGCCGGGGCTCGGCGGCGCCTACCCGGTGACGGAGACCCGGCCGAAGATCTGGGCGCTGCTCCTGCTGGGAGCGGGGGTCATCGCCACCGCGGCGGGCTTCTCGCAGCTGGACAGGCTGCGGGGAAGCGTGCTGCGAGAGCAGAGCCAGCGGTGGGCATCGACCACCACGATCGTCACCACCGGGGACGTGGCTGGTGCCGCCGGGATGCTCCAGCTCCCGCCGTCGGCCGGACGGCGCCTGCCTGCGATCGGATCGCGGCCGCTGGTGCTGCTGTACGCCAGACGAGATGTGGTGACGTGGCTGCGCAGCCCGGAACGGCTTGTCGCGGGAGTGGTGGTGGCGTTGCTGGCGGCCGCAGCGCTCGCCGGCTCCACCCTGCTCACCGGCCCGCTCGCCTGGGGTGCGGTGGTGCTGGGAAGTGCGGCGCTCTGGGGCGCCGGTGGCACCCTGGTCGACGGGATCCGTCACGGTGTCCATACCCTCGGGGCGCCCACGCTGTTCGGCCAGTCGGCCGCCGTCCAGGTGCTCCTGCATTCCGTCGCGCCGGCACTGCTGCTGAGCGTGCTCGCGACACTCGGCGGAGCCACCACGATGCTGGCGGCCGGCGAGGGGCTCACAGCAGTCGAGATGGTCATCCTGCCCGCGGCCCTGGCGCCGGTGATGATCGTCGGCCGGGCGCGGGACGCTGCGAAGGGCCCGATGCCGCTGGGCCTGATCACCCCGATGCCCACGCCGCAGGGGGACATGGCGGTGATCCCGATGCTGGCCTGGCAGTCCGATGCGATACTGCTCGCCGTGCTCTCCGGTGCGGTGCTCGCCGGTCTCGGACTGCTCGGCCCGCCCTGGCTGCTGGGCGGCGCGGCGATCCTCACCGCCGCGATGGCGCTCATGGCCTGGACTCGCATGCGGGCACTGCGACGCTGAGATGCTGAGGCGCTGAGGCGCTGAGGCGCTGAGACGCTTGTGAACTTGAGACTCTGAGGAGCTGCGGCGATGACGAGCACCCCGTGGAATGTGCGGACCACCGAGAATCCGCTGATCCGCTGGCTGGGTCGGCGGCTGACGGTGCTGAACGCACGCCACCCCTGGAACCACAACGCGCACTTCCACCGCTGGATCCTGCGTTCCGTGCCTGCCGCCGCCACCACGGCGCTGGACGTCGGCTGCGGGCGCGGGGATCTGATCACGGCGCTCGCCGGCGTGATCGGGCCCGGTGGTCGGGTGGACGGGATCGACCCCGATCCGGAGATGGCGCGCCTCGCCGCGTCCGAGGTCGCGCCGATCCCGCAGGCGCGGATCCATCGTCGCACCCTCGCCGAGCATGCCGCCTGGCCTGAGCACGCGGGGTGCTACGACGCGATCACGATGGTCGCGTCGCTGCATCACATGGATCTCGACCAGGCGCTGAACCAGGCGAAGATCCTGCTGCGCCCCGGGGGCAGGCTGCTCGTGGTCACCCTGACGATGCCGGTGACCACGCTCGACCAGCTGTGGGACCTCGGGAGCGCCGTCACCAATCCACTGATCGGCCTGGTGAAGCACCCGCGCCCGGCGCGCGGTCCGGATCCCGCGGCCGCGGTCCCGGTGGCCGATCCGGCCTGGTCGCTCGACGAGCTGAGGGAGCGCGCCGGCCGGGTGCTCCCCGGAGTCCGGATCCGCAGGCGTGAGGGCTTCCGGGTGACGCTGCTCTGGCAGAAGCCTGCAGTCCCGATCAGCCGCGGGTGTGCTTCGCGATGACCTCGCCGAGGCGGCCGATGGCCTCCTCGATGACTGCGGGGGAGTGGGTGACGAAGCTCAGCCGCATCGTGGAGCGGTCGGCGTTGTCGGCGAAGAAGGACCAGCCGGGCAGATAGGCGACGCCTGCCGCGACCGCCTCGGCGAGCATGCGCTGGGCGTCGTATCCCTCGCCGAGCGCGGCCCACAGGAACATCCCGCCCTCGGGTCGGGTCAGGTGCGCGCCGTCCGGGAGCACCGGGGTGATCGCCGCCGTCATCGCGTCGCGACGCTCGCGGTAGACCGCGCTGACCGTCGCGACATGGGCGTCGAGATCGGCGGTCTCGAGATATCGCGCCACCGTCAGCTGGTCCACCACGGAGGACTGCATGGAGATCGCGGCCTTGGCGACCGCGAGGGTGTCCAGGATCGGGCCCTCCGCACGCATCCACCCGATCCGCACGCCGGGGCTCATCAGCTTGCTCATCGAGTTCAGCAGGATCGTGCGCTCGCTCATCCCGGGCAGGGACGCGATCGGCGCCCAGGTGCTGCCGGTGAAGCTCAGCGCGCCGTAGGGGTCGTCCTCGATCAGCGGCACGTCGGTGCGCAGCAGCACGTCGGCCACCGCCTGCCGACGCGCCACCGGCATGGTGCGCCCGGTGGGGTTCTGGAAGGACGGGATCAGGTAGACCATCCGCGGATGGTGGGTGCGGATGGCCTCCTCGAGCGCTTCCGGGATCACCCCGTCATCGTCGGTGTCGACCCCGATCATGCGTGCGCCATGAACAGCGAAGGCCTGCACCGCCGCGAGATAGGTGGGGGACTCGACCAGCACCACGTCACCGGGCTCGAGCAGGGCCTGGGCGATGACGAACAATCCCTCCTGGGAGCCCGAGGTGACCCGGATCTGGGAGGCGTCGGTCGGGAGATCACGGGAGAGACGGCGTGCGGCCTGCTCGCGCAGCTCGACCTCTCCCTCGCTCACCCCGTACTGCAGCGCCCGGTGGCCCTGGTGGGAGAGCACCCAGTCGTAGCAGGCGGTGACGTCCTCGAGCGCGAACAGCGCCGGATCCGGGATCCCGCCGGCGAAGGAGACGATGTCCTTGCGGGCGGCGAGGGCGAAGATGTCCTTCAGCGGAGAGGACTCCATGCCCGCGTAGCGCGCGGCGACGGGGAAGCGGAACGGCTGTCGGGTGGGCTCGAACGGAGCAGACGCGGTCATCGGCCCATGGTGTCACGCGAGCAGTGCGCCCTCGAGGAGCAGCAGTGCCTGTTTGGTCTCTATCCCGCCTGCGTATCCGGTCATCGCCCCGGTGCTGCCCACCACCCGATGGCACGGCACCACGATCGACAGCGGATTGGAGCCGACGGCGGCACCGACGGACTGGGCCGCACGCGGCCGTTCCAGGGCGCGGGCGATCTGCCCATAGGTCGCGGTGGTGCCACGGGGGATCGAGGCCAGGTGCGCCCAGACGGCCCGTTGGAACTCGGTGCCCTCGGGGGCCAGCGGCAGCGTGAACTCCTCCCGGTCCCCGGCGAGGTAGGCGAGGAGCTGGGCCTCCGCCTCGTCGAGCACGGGGTGGGGGGCCTCGGCGACCGCGCCGAGCCGAGCCGCTGCAGGGAAGTGCTTCTGGTCCTGACGCCAGACGCCGACGAGTCCGTCGGCGTCTGCCGCCAGCAGGTAGGTGCCGAGTCGGGTCCCGACGAGGCGATGGGAGCGGCCGGGGCGGAGCGGGGTGGTGGTCATGAGCGGTCCTTCCGAAGGGTTCGGAGTTCTGCAGGGAGGTCGTCACGGTGATGCCACAGGTGCATCACCGCATAGCTGCGCCAGGGGGAGGCGGCGAGCAGAGCGGCATCGAGCGCGGGGAAGTCCTCGGCCAGCTCGAGGGCACGGGCGACGGCGAGCAGGGCGACGTCCCGCTGCGGTGCCACATCGATCGCGCGGGCTCCGCGCAGCAGGGCGTAATCGGCGGTCCAGGGACCGATCCCGGGCATGGCCAGCAGCCTGTTGCGCAGCTCGGGCAGGGGGAGGTGCGGATCCGGTGGGTCGGTGAGCGCGCCGGCCAGGGTGCGGCGGCGTGCGCCGGGCCCCCGGAACCATTCCTCGGCGCGGGCACCGGCCTCGCCCGGTGACACCGAGAGCCGGTGGACGTGCCCGGTGTGCAGCGACGCGGGCAGCTCGGCTCCGGCGAGATCGGTGGCGCTCTCGATCAGAGCCCGGGCGCGGGCAGTGCTGATCTGCTGACCGACGATCGCCCACATCAGCGCCTCGGAGAGGCTCGGCGTGCCGGGGATCCGCACTCCCGGGCGCGCGTCGAGGAGAGGGGCCAGAGCAGGCATCGCGGCCCGCAGGCCGGCATCGATGCCATGCGGGTCCGCATCCAGGTCCAGCATCCGCCGAGCCAGGGCGACGGCGGCGGCATAGTCGCGCAGGTCCGTCAGCCGTGCAGTCAGCGGCAGTAGTCCCTCTTCCGCTCCGAGGTCGACCTGCAGGACTGCGGGCCCATGGGGGAGGGCCACGGCACGCGTCCAGACGAGGTCCTCGACGTGCTCGACCCCGGGGATCGCCCGGGTTGCGAACCAGCTCGCCAGTCCGGCTCCATGGAAGGGGCGGCGCACGGCCAGGTCGGCGTGGACCACGGCGATGCTGTCCGCGCGACCCTCGTCTCCGACGCCGTCTGCGCGAGCGGCGCCCATCGCGCCCCCGGTTCCGCGCCGAGGTGCGGCGAGCTCACGGATCGCCGACGGGGCCCGGCCGAAGATCCGGCGGACGGTCTCGTGCAGCTGGCGCTCGCTGCCGAAACCGGCCGCTGTCGCGATATCGCCCATCGGCCAGCTGGTCGAGCGCAGCAGCGCATGGGCGCGGCGGGCCCGGGCCATGCGGGCATGCGCGACCGCCCCGGTGCCGGTGCGGGCCACCAACGCCCGGTGCAGGGTCCGCTCGGTGACGTGCAGCTGGTCGGCGAGCTCGCTCACGGTCGTGCTCCCGTCCAGTCCGGCGTCCAGCGCGCCGGCGTGGATGAGCGCGAGCGCCCGGTGCGCGAGCTCACCCGCAGGATCGTCGGAGTCGGCGCCCGGAGGGGTGAGCGGCCCACAGCGCTTGCACGCCCGGTAGCCACGCTCGACCGCCGCGGCGGCGCTGGGGGTGAACTCCACCCGGTCCCGGCGCGGTGTGCGCGAGGGGCACGAGGGACGGCAGAAGATCCCGGTGGAGCGCACGCAGGTGAAGAACACACCGTCGAACCGCGCATCGCGCGCGGCGATCGCCGCATAGCGCTGGTCGTCCGTGAGCATCTCCATACCTCCAGTGAACCCCTCTGCAGCCTGCCGCGCCAGCGGGATCCGGACAGAGTGATGGACCCCGATCCTTTTCCAGCAACCCCTGCGCCCGGCCGCACGGCGCTCGCAGGTTCGCAGTTCGTCGATCACTCCCTGCGTGATCGGTCGCTCTCCTTCCCTCGCAGGCTCGCAGTTCGTCGATCACTCCCAGCGGAAGAGCAGTGCGGAGACCACCACCCCAGCCACCACTGCGGCGAGCAGGGATGACAGCGAAGCCATCTCCATCGGCGCTCCCACCCATGCCCGCTGGAGCGCCTGCACCCCGGCGCCGAACGGCAGATGGTCCCCGACCACGGCGAGCCGCTCGGGAAGCGCCTCGCGCCCACCGAACATCCCTCCCAGGGCGCCCAGCCCCAGGAAGCCGACCAGACCGATCGCCACCGCGGAGTTGGGAGTGGGGGAGACCGCCGCGACGATCATCCCCAGCGCGTACATCGCGGCCGCAGACAGCGCCAGGATCCCCAGGGCCGCGACGAGGTTCGAGGGCAGATTGAGGCCGAACACGACGGCGGTGAACCCCAGCGCCAGCCCGATGCCGAGCGCGGACTGCAGGACGGAGACGAGCACCTGGGCGGCCAGCACCATCACGGGACTCACCGGGGTGACCGACATGCGCTTCAGGATGCCGGAGTGTCGGTAGTGAGCCAGGAAGCTGGGCATGTTGACCACCCCGATCATCGACAGCACCATGATCAGCACGATGGGCAGGACGCCCACGTCCAGAGCAGTGAAACCGCCGCCGACCTCGACGTCGGCCGTGCCACCGGCGGTGGTCAGCAGGATCAGCAGGGGCATCCCGATCGGCACGATCATCCCGGCCGTGTCGCGCAGCACCATCTTCGACTCGGAGATCACCATGACGACGAAGGATCGAGGCCCGGGATGGTGACCACGCAGCTCGGACGGGGCGGGGGCAGCGGGGGTTCCAGCAGTCATTCGGCAGTCTCCATCTCGTGTCCGGTGAGCTGGACGAAGGCCTCGTCCAGAGTGGTGGTTCCGGCACCCTCGATGAACTCGACCGGGGTGCCGGCGGCGAGCACCCGGCCCGCATCCAACAGCACGATGCGGTCGCAGAGTCGCTCGACCTCCTCCATCGTGTGACTGACCAGGAGGATCGTGACTCCGTCGGCCTTCAGATGCTCGATGGTGCGCCACATGCGACGTCGCGCCGCCGGATCCAGCCCAGTGGTCAGCTCGTCGAGGATCACCACTCGGGGCCTGCCCACGAGCGCGAGCGCCACGGACAGGCGCTGCTGCTGGCCGCCCGAGAGCTTCGCGAAGCGGGTGGTGCGCTGGGCATCGAGTTCCACCAGATCCAGCAGCTCCCGGGTCGGTCTGGGATCCGGGTAGAAGCTGCGGTAGAGCGCGAGCAGCTCGTTCACGGTCAGCGCATCGTGCAGCTCCGCGTCCTGCAGCTGGACCCCCAGCACCTGCCGCAGCACCCTGCGGTCGCGGAACGGGTCCAGGCCCATCACCGTGATGCGACCTCCGTCGGGCCGTCGCAGCCCGGCGATCATCTCGACCGTCGTGGTCTTGCCGGCCCCGTTGATGCCCAGCACCCCGAGGGTCTCACCCTGAGCGGTGGTCAGACTGATGCCGTCGACGACGGTGCGGCGTCCATAGTTCTTGGTGAGCTGCTGGACCTGGACAGCGGGGTTCTTCGTGCTCAGAGGTGTCATGGTCTCGACGCTACGGAGGCAGAGCCCGGAGCACCTGTGCCCACCGTCATCGGTCCCTACCCGGCGCACCATGGCCATCGGCACGGGTGCGCGCAGAGGGAGCGGCCTAGCATGGTGCCATGCGCAGACTGGGCACCGAGAGCTGGGCCGGCATCGCGAGCGGCTTCTACCTGATGATCCAGCTGGCGACCGTCTTCAGCACCCTCACCCTGCTGCGGGAGAAGCGGATGCGCACCGAACTGGCCCAGGCACACGTGGACCTCAAAGCCGCCGGGATCCTGCTGGCCGAATCCACCCGCACCGCGGAGCGGCTGCGGATCTCCCGCGAGCTGCACGACCTGATCGGCCACCAGCCCACGGTGCTGACTCTGAACCTGGAGGCCGCCCGGCACGTCGGCCCCGACCGGGCGCGCGAGCACGTGGCTCGTGCCGATGCCGTCGCCCGAGGGCTGCTGCGCGACGTCCGCTCGACGGTGGGGGAGCTGCGGACGCAGCCCGTGGACCTGCAGGAGGCGCTGCGCAGCATGGTCGAGGGAATTCCCGGGCTCCAGGTCGACATCGCCGTGGACCCGGATCTGAACCTGGGGGAGGAGCAGCAGGTCGCCTTCATCCGCCTCGCCCAGGAGGCGGTGACCAACACGATCCGCCACTCCGAGGCCTCGCGGCTGCAGATCGACCTCGCCCAGGACGGCAGTCAGGTGTCGCTGGTGGCGCGAGACGACGGGATCGGCGCCCGGGCTCCCGAGCTCGGCAACGGTCTGTGCGGTCTGCGCGAACGGTTCGAGTCCCTGGGGGGCGAGCTCACGGTCGACGGCACCGCGGGCTTCGCGGTGACGGGGCGGGTGGCGGCGTGACCCGAGTGATCGTGGTCGATGACCAGGCGCTGGTGCGTGACGGGATTCGTGCTCTCCTGCAGGTGGCGGGGATCGATGTGGTGGCCGAGGCGGACGACGGGAAGACGGCGCTGGCCGCAATCGCCGAGCATCCCGTGGACGTGGTCCTGATGGACCTGCGGATGCCGCGCTTCGACGGCCTCTGGGCGCTCGAGCAGCTGCATGCGCAGGGCTCACAGGTGCCGGTCCTCGTGCTCACCACCTTCGATGACGATGAGCTGGTGCTCCAGGCTCTGCGCAGCGGTGCCCGCGGATACCTGCTCAAGGACGTCACCGTCGACCAGCTCGCCCGGGCCGTGCGTGCCCTCGAAGGCGGGGGCACCCTGATCTCGCCGTCCATCACGGAGGGCCTGCTGCGCGCGATTCGCTCGGACCGGGTGCCGGCTCGGGAACGGGCCGCCCCGATCCAGGCGCTGACCGACCGGGAGACCGACGTGCTCCGCATGCTCGCCGAGGGCTACAGCACCCGCGAGATCGCTGAGCTCCTGCACCTGGCTGAGGGCACCGTGAAGAACCACATCTCGATGATTCTGCAGAAGCTGGGGGCGAGGGATCGCACCAGCGCGGTGCTGCGAGCCCTGCGCGAAGGCGTTCTCGGATAGAGCGAAGGCACTCTCGGAGAGAAGGGCATCCGAGCGGTGACCAGCGTAGAAGCGACGAGGCCGCGACATCCGGTGGATGCCGCGGCCTCGTGCCATGGAGCGGGCGACGGGAATCGAACCCGCGTAATCAGTTTGGAAGACTGAGGCTCTACCATTGAGCTACGCCCGCGCTGCGGCTCTATTGAACCAGATCAGCGATGCAAGAGCACATCCGCAGTGGCCTAGGCGACATGCATCTGCTCACAGCGCCCGGGCCAGACCGAGGCACTCCGCAGTGGGAACGGGTAATATCTCCAAGGTTGCCCCCCGGGGTGTAGCTCAGCTTGGTAGAGCACCCGCTTTGGGAGCGGGAAGTCGCAGGTTCAAATCCTGTCACCCCGACTCCGCGTCGGGTCGCCCGCGTGCGGGCCCGGGGCGCCATCAGAAACGTCCACCTACTGTCCATCTACAGGGAGACCTGACCAGTGAAGACCGAGTCCGAGAAGCTCAGCCCCACCCGGGTGAAGCTCACCGTCGAGGTGCCCTTCGACGAGCTCAAGCCCGCCGTCGAGACCGCCACCAAGAAGATCGCCGATCAGGTGCAGATCCCCGGCTTCCGCAAGGGCAAGGTCCCCTCCAAGCTCGTCGAGCAGCGCTTCGGTCGCCCCGCGATCATGCAGGAGGCCGTCAACGACGCCCTGCCCGACTTCTACCAGCAGGCTGCTGCTGAGGCGGAGATCAAGCCCGTCGGCCGCCCCGAGGTGGAGATCACCGAGGTGCCCGGCCTGGACGGCTCCGAGGACGGCAACCTGCTCTTCACCGTCGAGCAGGACGTGCGCCCCGAGATCGAGCTGCCCGACTTCTCGACCTACGAGGTCGAGATCGACGAGCCGACCGTCGACGAGGACGCCGTCGAGGTGCGCCTGGACGAGCTGCGCGAGCGCTTCGGCACCCTCGTGGGCGTGGACCGCCCCGCCGAGGATGGCGACTTCGTCTCCCTCGACATGGTCGCGACCATCGACGACGAGGAGATCGAGTCCGTCGAGGGCGTGTCCTACCAGATCGGTGAGGGCAACATGCTCGAGGGCCTCGACGAGGCGCTCATCGGCCTCTCCGCCGAGGAGACCACCACCTTCGTGTCCAAGCTGGCCGGTGGCGACCGTGCCGGTGAGGACGCGCAGGTGAAGGTCACCGCACAGTCCGTCAAGGTGCGCGAGCTGCCCGAGGCCGACGACGAGTTCGCCGAGATGGCCTCCGAGTTCGACACCATCGACGAGCTCAAGGATGACCTGAAGAAGCAGGCCGCCGCCGACGCCGAGGGCAACCGTGTGGGCCTGGCCCGCAACGCCCTGCTCGAGAAGCTCCTCGAGGAGCTCGAGATCCCGGTCCCCGAGCAGCTGGTGGAGGACGAGATCCTCTCCCACCTCGAGAACGAGGGCAAGGAAGCTGGCGACCCGCACGGCGAGGAGATCCGCGAGGACACCGAGAAGGCCGTTCGCGCCCAGTTCCTGCTCGACGAGATCAACGGCACCCGCGAGGTGAACGTCGATCAGAGCGACCTCATGAACTACATGACCCAGCTCTCGACCCAGTACGGCATCGAGTCCAACCAGCTGCTGCAGATGCTCGCCCAGTCGGGTCAGCTCGAGCAGATCTTCTCCGAGGTCCAGCGCTCCAAGGCGCTCGAGGTCGTCCTCGCCGAGGTCACCGTGAAGAACACCGCTGGCGACGTCATCGACCTGGGCCTGAAGGCCGAGGGCGCCGACGCCGACGCGGCAGAGGCCGACGAGAAGCCCGCCAAGAAGGCCCCGGCCAAGAAGGCCCCGGCCAAGAAGGCCGCTGCCAAGAAGGCGCCGGCCAAGAAGGCTGCTGCGGCGGATGACACCGACGCAGCGGAGGCCGACGAGAAGCCCGCCAAGAAGGCTCCGGCCAAGAAGGCGCCGACGAAGAAGGCTGCTGCGGCGGATGACGCTGACGCCGCTGAGGCGAAGCCGGCCAAGAAGGCTCCCGCCAAGAAGGCACCGGCGAAGAAGGCCGCTGCGAAGAAGGACGAGGCCGCCGAGGCGACCGACTCCGAGTGACTCGCCGCCCCCGCTGCGGGGCATGAGACGACGCCGGGCCGTCACCCATCGGGGTGGCGGCCCGGCGTCGTCGATGGAAGACTCGGCGACCCGGCCCGCAACGGTCCGAGACTGCCGTCCCCGGAGGTACCTGATGGGATCGTCGACCGCATCCGGCACGAGCAAGGTCACCTGGAGCTTCACTGCGTCCCTGGACGGGTTCATCACCGGCCCCGAGCACGACATGGCGTGGCTCGAGGCCTGCCCGAGGATGGACGAGTCGGTGCTCGCACGACTCGCCGCTGCCGTCGGCGTGATCCTCTCCGGGCGCCGCGGCTACGACGCCGCCCGCGCACAGGCCGACCATCGCGATGAGCTCACCGCCGAAGCCTACGGCGGGGCATGGACGGGCACCGAGATAGTTCTGACCCACCGCCCGGCGGAACTCGCTGACGATCCCGCGGTGACCGCATGGGATGTGGACGTCGTGGAGGCGGTGCGCCGGGCTCAGCAGCTCGCAGCGGGCAAGGACGTGCAGATCATCAGCGCGGATATCGCCCGCCAAGCGCTCGAGCATGGCCTGGTCGACGAGCTGCAGGTGTTCTCGGCCCCCGTCATGCTCGGCGATGGCACCCGCGCCTTCGACGTGCCCGGTGGTCGCTTGGTGGAATGGGAGCTGGTCGGGCCCATCCCCGGCGCCGAGGCGGCGTTCGGCAGGATCTACCGGGCACGCTGAGGTGAGCGGCCATGCGAACGGCCCGGCTCCCCAGAGGGGGCCGGGCCGTTCTGCGTGCGCGCTGTGGATCAGCGGTAGGTCACGAAGCCGATCGGGTTGCCCCAGATGGAACGCTCGACGACGCGCTGCTTGGAGCCGGAGGCGTCGATGATCTGGCCGTTGCCGGCGTAGATCGCGACATGGCCGGACCAGGCGACGATGTCTCCGGGCTGAGCCTGCGACTGCGAGATCCAGCGGCCGCCGTTGGCGATCTGGCCCGAGGTGCGCGGGAGGTCGATGCCGGCAGCCTGGTAGGCGTAGTTCACCAGGCCGGAGCAGTCCATGCCGCCGAGCGAGGAGCCGCCCCAGCTGTAGGGGGTGCCGACGGCCGAACGGGCGGCGCTGACGATCGAGCTGGTGTTCGAGGAGGAGCTCGAGGACGAGGCGGCGGGAGCCGAGGCGCCGCCGGTGGAGACGGCACCGCCGTTGAGCGCGCTGCGGGTCTGGGGACCGACGACGCCATCGACCTGGAGGCCCTGGGAGGACTGGTAGTCCTTCACTGCGGAGTGCGTGCGCTTGCCGAACACGCCGTCGACGGACAGGTTCGCGCCGTGGTCGTTGAGCGCCGACTGCAGATCCTGCACGGCACCGCTGCGCGAGCCCCAGCGGAGCTTCTGCGAGCTGTCCAGGACAGCGGTGGGAGCGGTGGCCGTGGGGGCCGCGGGGGCGGCGTTGACAGCAGGTGCTGCCGGGGCGCTGGCGATCGGGGCGGCGGGCGCCGCCGGAGCGGCCTGGGCGGCGCCGCCGACGAAGGCGGTGCCGAGGACCACGGTGCCGAGGACGGCAGCTCCACCGAGGCCACGAGCCGCGCGCTGGGCGTGGTGGGTCGGGAGCTGGGCGCGGCCGGGGATGCGATGCGAGTTGTGCTGGGCCATGATGTGCGGTTCGTTCCTTCCGGTCCCGGCGTGGGCCGGGGTGTACTGCAGGCTGTTGTGACCACCGTCTTCGAGGCGATGTAGCCACCGTAGGAGGGCGACGGGGCATCGGTAAGGGTGCTTGGCAGAGCTGAACCGTGGTCTTGACACGGTTTTTGCACGCGCATCGCCGGACGTGACCCGATCTCGCCACGACTTGACGATCTCGCGAGAGGCGGGACACAGCGGAGGGATCTGGCGAGGGCTGGGACGCGGTGGAGCGAGCCCCGTCCGGCTGCGCGTGACGTCCGCTCTGCTGGCAGGGCCCGCTGTCCCGCTCGTGCAGTGCGCCTGCGGCGAACAGGGCCCGCGAGGGTCCCGCCGAGCGCCTAGAGTCGTGTCATCGACGATTTCCGCTATCAAGGAGACACCGTGACCCGCGTGACCCCGCAGAGCACTCAGACCTCCCCGCCCCGCAATGCGGCCGGCGACACCCCCATGGGGCTGGACGACAACGTCTACCAGCGCCTGCTGCGCGAGCGCATCGTCTGGCTCGGCTCCGAGGTGCGCGACGAGAACGCCAACGCGATCTGCGCCAAGATGCTCCTCCTCGCCGCCGAGGACCCGGACAAGGACATCTACCTCTACATCAACAGCCCCGGTGGTTCGATCACCGCCGGGATGGCCATCTACGACACCATGAAGTACATCCAGCCGGACGTGGTCACGGTGGCGATGGGCATGGCCGCCTCGATGGGACAGTTCCTGCTCTCCTCCGGCACCAAGGGCAAGCGTTTCGCCACGCCCCACACCCGCGTGCTCATGCACCAGCCGCTCGGTGGCCTCGGTGGCACCGCGACCGATATCAGGATCCAGGCCGAGCTCATCCTGTCGATGAAGCGCACCCTCGCCGAGTTGATCGCCGAGCAGACCGACAAAAGCGTCGAGCAGATCACCGCCGACTCCGACCGCGACAAGTGGTTCACCGCGGAGGAGGCGCTCGAGTACGGCTTCATCGACAAGATCGTCACCGGTGCGCGTGACGTCACCGGTGGCGGCGGCACCGCCGACTGACCGGCCCCGGCACCCACCGACACCCTTGACTCAAGGAGACCCAGTGACCTTCGACCCCCGCACCATCGGCGCATTCCCCACCGCCCAGGCCGGCCGGATGGCCCCGACGGCCCCGCTTCCCACGTCGCGCTATGTCCTGCCTCAGTACGAGGAGCGCACCGCCTACGGCATGAAGCGTCAGGACCCGTACACCAAGCTGTTCGAGGACCGCATCATCTTCCTGGGCGTCCAGGTCGACGACGCCTCCGCGGACGACGTGATGGCCCAGCTGCTGGTCCTGGAATCCCAGGACCCGGATCGTGACATCACGCTGTACATCAACAGCCCCGGCGGCTCGTTCACCGCGCTGACCGCGATCTACGACACGATGCAGTACATCAAGCCCGAGGTCACCACGGTGTGCCTGGGCCAGGCGGCCTCCGCCGCCGCCGTGCTGCTGGCGGCCGGCGCTCCGGGCAAGCGCCTCGCGCTCCCGAACGCGCGCATCATGATCCACCAGCCCGCCATGGGTGGAGAGGGCGGCGGCGGCCAGGCCTCCGACCTGGAGATCCAGGCCAACGAGATCATGCGCATGCGCGAATGGCTCGAGGAGACCCTGGCCTTCCACTCCGGTCGCACCAAGGAGCAGGTCAGCGTCGACATCGAGCGCGACAAGATCCTCACCGCGGCCGGAGCGCTCGACTACGGCCTGGTGGACCAGGTGCTGGAGTCCCGCAAGGTGCCTCGCGCGCAGCTCTCGAAGTGATCGCCCGCCGCTTCCGGCGCCTCGGCTGAGGCCCCGCGGCGGCACCGGCGTCACGATCCATCGGCCCCTGCCCGCTCCCGAGCGCTGGCAGGGGCTGATGTCGTTCCCGCGGGGCGGCGACGGTTCCCTCGGAGGCCGGCCGTCGATCCGGCGGGGCGCGGCCTCAATCCCTCGGGGGCCGAGCATCGCTCCTGCGGGGCGCGGCGTCCCGGAGCGCGTCGCCTACCGCGTCCGGGGTCGTCTGCGCGGTACCGTGGTGAGGGTCCGCGGGGCTCGAGCCGTGACCCGAGGATTCTGCAAGAGCACTGCTGACGGCCCGATGAAAGGACACGGACATGGCGCGTACGAGCGATGGGTCCGACGTGTTCAAATGCTCCTTCTGCGGAAAGTCGCAGAAGCAGGTCGAACGACTGATCTCCGGCCCCGGGGTGTACATCTGCGAAGAGTGCATCGAGCTGTGCAACGAGATCATCGCCGAAGAGATCCAGGCCGCTCAGCCGGTCGCCCAGGACCAGGCCCCCCTCCCGGCCCCCCGCGAGATCTTCGACTTTCTCGAGGAGTACGTCGTCGGCCAGGAGCCCGCCAAGCGTGCGCTCGCGGTCGCCGTCTACAACCATTACAAGCGCGTGCGTGCGCAGGACGCCGCCGAATCTGCCTCGCCGGCCAAGAGCGCCGCGGTGAGCCTCGCGGAGGAGGCCGACTCCGAGCGCGACGAGATCGAGGTCGCCAAGTCCAACGTGATGCTGGTGGGTCCCACCGGCTGCGGCAAGACCTATCTCGCGCAGACCCTCGCCCGGATGCTCGACGTCCCCTTCGCGATGGCGGACGCGACCGCGCTCACGGAAGCGGGATATGTCGGGGAGGACGTCGAGAACATCCTGCTCAAACTCCTGCAGGCCGCAGATTACGACGTCAAGAAGGCCGAACGCGGCATCATCTACATCGATGAGGTCGACAAGATCGGTCGGAAGTCCGAGAACCCGTCGATCACCCGCGACGTCTCCGGGGAGGGTGTGCAGCAGGCCCTGCTGAAGATCCTCGAGGGCACCGTCGCCGCGGTGCCGCCGCAGGGCGGGCGCAAGCATCCCCACCAGGAATTCATCCAGATCGACACCACGAACGTGCTGTTCATCGTGGCGGGTGCCTTCTCAGGCATCGAGGACATCATCGGTTCACGGCTCGGCAAGCGCGGCATCGGATTCGGCGCCGAGCTGCATACCCCCCTCGAGCAGGAGCAGATCTACTCCAAGCTGCTGCCGGAGGATCTGCTGAAGTTCGGACTGATCCCCGAGTTCATCGGCCGTCTGCCCGTGATCACGAGCGTCTCGAACCTCGATCGCGACGCCCTGATCACCATCCTCACGGAGCCGCGCAACGCACTGGTCAAGCAGTTCCAGAAGATGTTCGCCCTGGACGGGGTGGAGCTCGACTTCGAGCGCAGCGCCCTGGAGGCCATCGCCGACAAGGCGATCCAGCGGGAGACCGGAGCACGTGGACTGCGAGCGATCCTGGAGGACTCCCTGCAGCCGGTGATGTTCGAGGTGCCCTCTCGCGACGACGTGGTCAAGGTCGTGATCACCGAGGGCGTCATCACCCAGGGACGCGCCCCGCTGATGCTCACCGGCAAGGACGCGGACCGTGAGAGCTCCCGGACCCGCCAGGAGCGCACGGCATGACCGGTGCGAAGCCGGGACCTGCAGGAGGCAGCCACCCCGAGACCCGTGCCCGCGAGCTGCTTCTGGAGGAGCGGCGCAGCATCGACAACATCGATGCCGCGCTCGTGCATCTGCTCGCCGAGCGCTTCGCCCACACTCAGCGTGTGGGGGTGCTCAAGGCCGAGCATGGACTGCCGCCTGCGGATCCTTCGCGGGAGCGCGAGCAGGTCGATCGGCTTCGTGCCCTGGCTGATCAGGCAGGTCTGGACCCCACTTTCGCCGAAGCCTTCATGCGCTTCATCGTCACCGAGGTGATCCGCCACCATGAGCGGATCCGGGACGAGAGCTCCGGCGCGAGCCCCGCGGAGAGCTCTGCGCAGAACTGACCCGGTCGCACCTGCCGGGCCATCCCCGTCGGGCCACCCCCGTCGGGTCGTCTCTGCCTGATCACCCCTGCTGGGCCGCTCCGCTGAGGCCCGTGGTCCTGCCGCAGCAGGCGGGTGCATGGATAGTCCTCCCCATCGACGGATGGAAGCGGGCCCCGTAGTTTCTCGTCCTAGACGGATGGCGATGAGCAGGGGAGCGGACGATGAGCGGGTTCTGGGGAGCCGAGGTCGAGGTGCTGCGTCAGCATGGCACGGCCTGCGGTGCAGCGGCAGGGGCGGTGGAGTCGCTGCTGGGGAGCTGCGCGAGTCTGATCGACGGGATCGAATGGATCGGGCCTGATGCCGACTCGTTCCACGAGCGCTGGGGCGGGGAGGTCCGGCCGCTCATCGAGCAGATGATCCACATGCTCCGAGCAGATGGACGCGAGCTGAGCCGTCACGCCGATGCCCAGGACGAGGCCTCCGGCGGCGGTGACGGACGCCGAGCGCCCACCTCGCCGGGAATGCCGATCCCGAGCCAGCCCCTGCCGTTTCCCCTGCCCAAGGGGCTCCCCCCGATCCTTCCCCCGATCTTCCCTCCGCTCCCGATACCGGGAGATGACTTCACGTGGCCGATCACTCCGCCGTGGGGGAAGCCGCCGGTCTCTCCGCTCCCGACACCGGGGGATGACTTCACCTGGCCGATCCCCCCGCCGTGGGGCAAGCCGCCGGTCCCGACCGTTCCGGACGGACCGTTCGACGTCGGCCCCTTCCCGTTCCCCATCCTGCCGCTGCCGAGGCTGGAGATCCCGCGCTGCCCGGTGCCGCGCATCGATCCGGACGACCTGATCATCGGGATCCCGCCGATCCTCACTGACTGCTTCCCGACTCCGCCACCGCTGCCGCCGCTGTTCCCACCGCCCATGACGGACTGCTGGCCGATCGGGGAGCGCGCGCCGCTGCCCATGCCGGAGAATTGGCCGCTGCCTCAGCCGCGCTCGCTGCCCAGCCTGCTTCCGGAACCGATGCCGTTGCCGGAGAACTGGCCGCTTCCTCAGCCGCTGCCGCGTCCGCTGCCGATCCCGGACCAGTGGCCTTTGCCGATGCCCCTGCCGCGGCCCGACATCTATCGGCTCTGAGGAATAGCGGGCCGTCGCCCCCTGGTCCAGGGCCATCTGCCCAGGTGAGAAGGTATGAACTTGGCAGCGGGCAACTGTGGTGAGGCGGCCCGCCGCGGGCAGGCGGTAGGTAGGATGCCGATATGGCTCGCACAACGTTCCTCGACTGGCCGGTGATCCGGCAGCTTCGCGGGGCAGATCCGACAGGCCGCGGCAAGGCGGTCACCTCGGCGAAGACCCGCACCACCGCCCCGCGCACCGCTGACGTCGACGGGGTGGCGGACAGCGTCTGCCCGTACTGCGCAGTCGGCTGTGGCCAGCGTGTCTTCCACAAGGACGGCAAGGTCATCCAGATCGAGGGCAACCCGGATTCCCCGGTGTCCCGCGGTCGCCTGTGCCCCAAGGGCGCCGCCAGCGAGCAGCTCGCGAACTCCTACCTCCGCCAGACGAAGGTCCGCTATCGCCGGCCCTACGCGACCGCGTGGGAGGATCTCGAGCTCGAGACGGCGATGGACATGATCGCCGACCGCTTCATCGCCTCCCGCCGCAAGCACTGGGAGGACGAGGACGAGCACGGCCGGCCTCTGAAGCGCACGATGGGGATCGCCAGCCTCGGCGGGGCGACCATCGACAACGAAGAGAACTATCTGATCAAGAAGTTCTTCACCGCGGCGGGCGCCATCCAGATGGAGAACCAGGCCCGCATATGACACTCCGCCACGGTTCCCAGTCTGGGAACCTCGTTCGGACGTGGCGGTGCCACGCAGTCGGTCCAGGACTTCGCCAATGCGGACCTCATCGTCATCGAGGGCTCGAACATGGCCGAGGCCCATCCGGTCGCCTTCCAATGGGTGATCGAGGCGAAGAAGCGCGGTGCGCGGGTGATCCATGTCGATCCTCGCTTCACGCGCACCTCGGCGAACGCTGATCGGCACATCCCGATCCGCTCCGGCACCGACATCGTGCTGCTGGGCGGGGTGATCCGGCATGTGCTCGAGAACGATCTGTACTTCAAGGAGTACGTCCAGGCATTCACCAACGCCTCGACGCTCATCTCCGAGGAGTACGGGGACCCCGAGGACCTCGACGGCCTGTTCTCCGGCTACGACCCGGAGACCTCGACCTATGACAACAGCAAGTGGGCGTACGCCGGTGATGAGGACAGCATCACCCGCGGGATGCCCGAGCGTGACGAGACGATGCAGCATCCGCGCAGCGTGCTCCAGATCCTGAAGCGCCACTACGCCCGGTACACCCCGCAGATGGTCCAGGACACCTGCGGCATCGCCCCGGAGGACTTCGAGTACCTGGCCACCGCGATCGCGGAGAACTCCGGGCGCGAGAAGACCACGATGTTCGCCTACGCGCTGGGCTGGACCCAGCACCAGGGCGGGGCGCAGATGATCCGCACCTCCGGCATCCTGCAGCTGCTCATGGGCAACATGGGCCGCCCGGGCGGCGGCATCATGGCACTGCGCGGCCATGCCACGATCCAGGGCTCCACGGACATCCCGACGCTCTATCACATCCTCCCCGGCTACCTGCCGATGCCGAAGGTGGGACAGGACGACTTCGCCGAGTTCACCCGCGGGATCGGCAAGAAGGAGCAGAAGGGCTTCTGGGCGAACGCGGACATCTACACCATCAACCTGCTCAAGGCATGGTGGGGCGAGAACGCGACGGTGGAGAACGACTGGGGATTCCATCACCTGCCCCGGCTGACCGGTGCCCACGGCACCTACCAGACCACCATGCGGATGCTCGAGGATGGCGTCGACGGGTACTTCCTCTTCGGCCAGAACCCGGCCGTCGGCTCCGCGAACGGGCGGCTCCAGCGCCTGGGCATGTCGCATCTGGAATGGATGGTGGTGCGGGACTTCTACATGATCGAATCCGCCACCTGGTGGCGCGACGGTCCGGAGATCGAGTCCGGGGAGCTCACCCCGGAGCAGATCGCCACCGAGATGTTCTTCCTGCCGGCGGCGAACCACACGGAGAAGGCGGGCTCCTTCACCCAGACTCAGCGCATGGTGCAATGGCGCGACCAGGCTGTCGAGCCCCCGGGTGACGCGCGCAGCGACCTGCAGTTCATGTACGACCTCGGCTGCCGCATCCGGGAGAAGCTCAAGGACTCCACGGACCCTCGTGACCGTGCGATCCTCGACCTCACCTGGGACTACCCGGTCAACGACCATGGTGAGCCCGACGCCGAGTCGGTGCTGGCCGAGATCAACGGCCGCCACCTCACCGGGGAGAAGGCCGGGCAGCCGCTCGCCGCGTTCAGCGAGATGAAGGGCGACGGCTCCACGATCGGCGGCTGCTGGATCTACACCGGTGTCTACGCCGAGGGCATCAACCAGGCCCGCCGCCGCACGCCCGGCCAGGAGCAGGATGAGACGGCCGCCGAATGGGGCTGGGCGTGGCCGGCGAACCGCCGAATCCTCTACAACCGTGCCTCGGCCGATCCCCAGGGCAGGCCCTGGAGCGAGCGGAAGAAGCTGGTGTGGTGGGACGAGGAGGCCGGCCGGTGGACCGGGAACGACGTCCCCGACTTCCCGCTGACCAAGCGTCCGGACGATCCGGGGGATCCCAGCCAGGGTGGTGCCGCGGCGCTCTCCGGCACCGACGCCTTCATCATGCAGTCCGACGGCCGCGGCTGGCTGTTCGCCCCCACCGGGATGGTGGACGGCCCGATGCCGACGCACTACGAGTCCCCGGAGTCGAACATCCGCAACCCGCTGTATGCGCAGCAGTCCAACCCCACCCGGGTCACCTTCCGCGATGAGGACAACCTCAGCTCGCCCGGGGCGATGGGGCCCGGCGGCGAGGTGTACCCCTACGTGTTCACCACCTACCGGATCACCGAGCACCACACCGCCGGCGGCATGAGCCGCTTCCTGCCCTACCTCTCGGAGCTGCAGCCGGAGATGTACTGCGAGGTCTCCCCGGAGCTGGCCGAGGAGGTCGGGCTGGAACCCTACGGCTGGGCGACCATCATCTCGGCGCGCAGCGCGATCGAGGCGAAGGTGCTGATCACCGAGCGGATGACCCCCCTGCAGGTGGGGGAGCGGACGGTCCACCAGATCGGGCTCCCGTTCCACTGGGGCCAGGGCACCGAGGCGATCATCAGCGGTGACGGCGCCAACGACCTCATCGGGATGAACCTCGACGCCAACACGCAGATCCAGAACAGCAAGAACAACTCGTGCACCCTCCTCCCGGGACGCCGCCCGCGGGGTCCGGAGCGTGGGAAGCTGGTCGAGGAATATCGTCGCCGCGCCGGCCTGGTCGTCTCCGAGCACCCGGCCGTCGACGGCGCCGAGGGTGCCCCGGGTGCCGGGCCCGCCGACGGCTCCGTCCCGCATGAGGTGCGAGGGCCGGAGGAGGCCAGCGCGGTCCCCAGCGGAGAACGCTCGATGAAGGAGATGAAGAACCGATGAGCCTGCTCTCCGGACCTGAAGGGCCCGCCGCGGATGCCGGCTGGGCGCACGAGCACGTGCGCAAGGGCTTCTTCACCGACACCTCGATCTGCATCGGCTGCAAGGCCTGCGAGGTGGCGTGCAAGGAGTGGAACCGCAATCCCATCGACGGCAACCTGGAGATCCTCGGCTCGAGCTACGACAACACCGGTGAGCTCGGCGCCAACACCTGGCGCCATGTCGCCTTCATCGAGCAGGGGCAGGAGCGGATCGAGGAAGCCCGGGAATCGGGCCGCAAGCTCGTCAGCCTCGGCATGCCCGGGATCGGCCCGAAGCCCTCGGGCCGCCGCGGCGCGACTCCGGCCGGGGATCTGTCGAGCACGGACCGCACCCCGCCGGACACCCCTGAGTTCCGCTGGCTGATGTCCTCGGATGTGTGCAAGCACTGCACCAACGCCGGCTGCCTGGACGTCTGCCCGACCGGCGCGATCTTCCGCTCCGAGTTCGGCTCCGTGGTGGTCCAGGAGGACGTCTGCAACGGCTGCGGCACCTGCGTGAGCGCCTGCCCCTTCGGGGTCATCGAGCGCCGCGACGACGGCACCATCTCACCCTTCGCGCATCGCGGGGACAAGGTGGATCGGATGGGCACCGCCAGCAAGTGCACCCTCTGCTACGACAAGATGGTCGACGGGCAGGAACCCGCCTGCTCCGCGACCTGCCCCACCCAGTCGATCAAGTTCGGCGATCATCCGGACCTGACCACGGAGGCGCAGCAGCGCGTCACCGACCTCCACGAGCGCGGCATGACCGAGGCCCGCCTGTACGGCGCGAACCCCAAGGACGGAGTCGGCGGCACCGGCTCGGTGTTCCTGCTGCTGGACGAGCCCGAGGTCTACGGGCTCCCACCGGACCCGCAGGTCCCCACCAAGTCCCTGCCCGCCACCTACGCCCGGGTGGGCATCGCCGCTGCGGGCATGGTCGCCGTGGCCGCGCTCTCGTTCCTGGGAGGGCGCCGATGAGCATCACCGAGTTCGATGCCGACCGCCCGCCCGAGCTCCCGCGGAAGCGTCGCCGGGGCGGGGGACGGCGCCGCCGCAGCCTCACCGAGGTCGGGATGGGGGACGGCTCCCGCGAGGGCGCCGTCGTCGAGGACGTCGAGTTCGAGCGGTCCGATGAGTTCGACTCCTATTACGGCCGACAGGTCGTCAAGGCTCCGCCGTGGAAGGAGCCGATCGCGATCTACCTGTTCCTCGGCGGGGTCGCCGGCGGCTCCGGTCTGCTCGCCCTCGGCGCGCAGTGCACCGGCCGCCCGCTGCTGCGCCGCAACTCCCGCCTCATCGCCCTCGGCGCGGTGGGTGCGGGCACCGTCGCACTGATCGAGGACCTCGGCCGCCCCGAGCGATTCCTGAACATGATGCGCACCGTCAAGGTGACCTCCCCGATGAGCCTGGGGACCTGGATCCTCGGCGGGTTCGCGACCTTCTCCGGAGTGCTCGGCGCGATCGAGGTGGATCGGATGACGGGGGAGAGGCTCCCGTTGGGAGTGCTGCGTGACCTGCTCAGCGGGCTCGAGGGTCCCTCCTCGCTGGGTCAGGGCGTGCTCGCGCCGCTGCTGGCCTCCTACACCGGCGCGCTGCTGGGCAACACCGTCGTGCCGACCTGGGAGGCGGGCCGCGAGCACCTCTCCTACCTCTTCACCTCCTCCGCGAGCCTCGCCGCCGGCGGAGCCGCAATGCTCACCAGCCCCGTGGCAGAGGCCGGTCCCGCCCGGCTCCTCGCCAGCGCCGGGGTGGTGGGAGACGTGATCTCCATGCACCTCATGAAGGAGTCGATGCATCCGCTGGAGGCCGAGCCGCTGGAGACCGGGCGGGCCGGGACGCTGCTGAAGTGGTCCGAGCGCCTCGCGATCGCCGGCGGCATCGGCACCCTCCTCGGCGGCCGCAACCGGTACCTCGCCGCCGCGAGCGGCGTCGCGCTGCTGACCTCCTCCGCGCTGACCCGCTTCGGGGTGCTGTACGCGGGGCTGGAGTCCGTGAAGGACCCGCGCCGCGTCATCGAGCCGCAGAAGGCACGGCTCGCCGCGCGCCGCGCCACGGGCAACACCGACGACTCGATCACCACCGCCGGCTGAGCTCCGGCGCGGGAGTTCCCGGCGCAGGAAATGTCAGCGCAGGAATCCTCAGTGCAGGAGTTCTCAGCGCACGTCGATGCCCGAGCCCTCCACGGTCTCGCCGATGATCGGATAGCCGGGGACCTCACCGATCACCAGCAGCCCGCCGGAGGTCTGCGCGTCGGCCAGCAGCAGAAGATCCTCCTCGGTGATGCCGGCCCCGGCGCGCAGCCCCCTGCTGGCCTGCACCCACTCGAGGTTCCGTCGCGTCCCACCGGAGACGTAGCCGTCGCGCAGCGCCTCGGCGGCCCCGTCGATCAGCGGCACCGCGGCACGGTCGATCACCATGCCCACCCCGGAGGCGCGACCCATCTTGAACAGGTGTCCCAGCAGACCGAATCCGGTCACATCGGTCGCCGCCTTCGCGCCGGCGGCGAGTGCCGCCTTCGAGGCATCGCGGTTCAGGGTCGTCATGGTCTCGATCGCCGCGGAGGAGACCTCACCGGTGCTCTTCATCCGGTTGTTCAGCAGGCCCACGCCGAGCGGCTTGGTGAGCGTGATCGGCAGTCCTGCCTCGGCGGCGTCGTTGCGCAGCAGACGGTCCGGGTGCGCGGTGCCGGTGACCGCCATGCCGTACTTCGGTTCCGGATCGTCGACCGAGTGCCCGCCGATGACCGGCACCCCTGCCTCCTGCGCGATCGCAAGACCGCCCGCGAGCACCTCCTGCAGCAACTCGTAGGGGAGCACCCCGCGGGGCCAGCCCACCAGGTTGATCGCCACCACCGGGTCGCCGCCCATCGCGTAGATATCCGAGAGGGCGTTCGCGGCGGCGATGCGACCCCAGTCGAAGGCGTCATCGACCACCGGGGTGAAGAAATCCGCGGTCGAGAGCACAGCGGTGGTGCCATCGGGCCCGCCGATCCGCACCGCGGCGGCGTCGTCACCGTCCTCGAGGCCCACGATCACCTGCTCGTACTGCTGCCCGGAGAGTGCGGAGACGACCTCCTCCAGCTCACCCGGCGGGATCTTCGAAGCGCAGCCGCCGCCGTGCGCCATGGTGGTCAGACGGATCGCGGGCTGGGACACGGGACGGATCAGGTTCTCGTTCATGCATCGAGCCTATGTCGCCGCAGACGCCCGTGCGGGGCGAGTCGTCCCTGGTCCGGCGGTGATAGCTTGGTGCGCGGAGGCGTACGTGTCCTGGTGGGCGCCCCGGTCTTCAAAACCGGTGAGACCGAGCATCTCGGTCTGGCGGGTTCGATTCCCGTCCGCCTCCGCCATGCATTCGCCGCCCCCGCAGGTGGCACCGCCCCGTCGGCACCAGGAGGTCCCGTGCCCATGCCCGTGCCCCCGCAGCCCGGCGAGGAGAGCCCGGACCCGCGTCGTCGGATACCGCGCACCGACCAGCTGCTGGCCCATCCCGACGTCGTCGCCGCGACAGCGACCTTGAGCGAGCTCGTGGTGGTCGGCATCGTGCGCGCGGTCCAGGACCGCGCCCGGACGGGTGAGATCACCCCCGAACAGGTGCAGGAGGAGATCCTCGCGGCCCTTGGAGGTCGTCCCGCCGGGTCCTCGCGCCCGGTTCTGAACGCGACCGGGGTCATCGTCCACACCAACCTCGGCCGAGCGCCGCTCTCCGGGGCTGCACGCACCGCGCTGCAGGATGCCGCCGGATACACCGACGTCGAGTTCGACCTCGGCACCGGTGCCCGCTCCCGCCGCGGCGCCGGGGCCCGGGCGGCGCTGCTGGTCGCCTGTCCCGAGGCCGAGGACGCGCTCGTCGTCAACAACGGCGCGGCCGCACTGCTGCTGGCCGTCACGGCACTGGCCGGGAACGGCGAAGTGGTGCTCAGCCGCGGGGAGATGATCGAGATCGGTGCCGGCTTCCGCCTGCCGGACCTCATCACCTCGACCGGCGCGAAACTCCGCGAGGTCGGCACCACGAACCGCACCCACCTCGCCGACTACACAGGAGCGATCGGCCCCGGGACCGGCTGCGTGCTGCGCATCCACACCAGCAACTACCGAGTCATCGGCTTCACCTCCGAGGTGGGCCTGCGCGAGCTCGCCGGCCCCTGTCACGAGGCGGGCGTCCCGCTGATCGCGGACCTCGGCAGCGGACTGCTCGCCCCCGAACCGTTGCTGCCGGAGGAGCCCGATGCCGCCACCGCCCTGCGCGGGGGAGCGGACCTGGTGATCGCCAGCGGGGACAAGCTGCTCGGCGGCCCCCAGGCCGGGATCCTGCTGGGCAGCGCCGAGATCATCGCGCGCCTCGCCCGGCACCCCCTGGCCCGGGCCGTGCGCGCGGACAAGCTCACCCTCGCCGCGCTCGAGGCGACCCTCGGAGGGCCCGTCCCCCCGGTGCTCGAGGCGCTGCGCCAGGACCCGGCCGCCCTGCGCGAGCGCACCGAGCGCCTCGCCGTGCAGCTCGGCGGGCGCGTGCTCGCCCACGAGGGCCGGGTCGGCGGCGGGGGAGGAGCCGAGGTCCCGCTGCCCGGCTGGGCGCTCGCCCTCGAGCCCGAGCTCGCCGCCCCGCTGCGCACCGGTGAGCCGGCGGTCGTCGCCACCGTGCGGGACGGCGACTGCCTGCTGGACCTGCGCTGCGTGCCCGCCGCTGAGGATGCGCATCTCGTCCTGGCCGTGGCCGCGGCCCGCGGGCGCCTGCAGCAGACTTCTCGATGATGCAGGTCATCGCCACCGCAGGTCATGTCGACCACGGCAAGTCCACCCTCATCCGAGCTCTCACCGGGATCGAGCCGGACCGGCTGGCCGAGGAGAAGCGGCGCGGGCTGACCATCGACCTCGGCTTCGCCTGGACCGCGCTGCCCTCGGGCCGAGAGGTGTCCTTCGTCGACGTCCCCGGTCATGAGCGCTTCCTCGGCAACATGCTCGCCGGCCTCGGCCCCGCCCCGATCGTGTGCTTCGTGATCGCCGCGGATGAGGGCTGGCAGGCTCAGTCCGGCGACCACCGGGATGCGATCGCGGCGCTCGGCATCGACCAGGGCCTGATCGTCATCACCCGCATGGACCTCGCCCCCGACCGGGTCGAGCAGGTCATCGCCGAGGCCCGCAGCGAACTCGCCGGAACCGGCCTCGCAGGCGCGCCCGCCGTCGGCATCTCCGCAGTCGCCGGGCAGGGCCTCGACGAGCTGCGCACGCTGCTGGATGCCGCGGTCGGCTCCGCCCGCGAACCCTCCACCGCGCAGCGGGTGCGGCTGTGGGTGGACCGTGCCTTCTCGATCTCCGGAGCTGGCACCGTGGTCACCGGCACCCTCGCCGCCGGCACCCTGCGGCGCGAGGACCGCCTCACCCTGTGCGGCGCTGATCGCAGCGGAGAGGTCGTGGTGCGCGGCCTGCAGAGCCGCGGCGGCCAGGTCCCTCAGCTGGGACCGGTCAGCCGTGCCGCGGTGAACCTGCGTGGGGTGAGCACCGAGGAGATCGGTCGCGGCGACGTGCTGCTCACGCCGGACACCTGGGAGCTCACGCATCTCCTGGACGTGCGCCGCAGCACCGGGACATCCCTCGAGGACGCCCCGCAGCAGCTGGTGGCCCACATCGGCACTGCCGCAGTCGGGGCGCGGGTGCGCCCGCTGGGGCCCGACCACGCGCGTCTCACCCTGGACCGCCCGCTCCCGCTCCAGCTCGGGGACCACCTGGTGCTGCGCAGCAGCGGCAGCCACTCGGTGCGCAACGGCGTGCAGGCGCTCGACCTCGACCCTCCCTCCCTCGAGCGGCGCGGCGACGGCGCCCGGCAGCGCGCAGTGCTCGAACAGATGCCGCTCGGCGGCGACCTCGCCCTCGAAGTGCGACGCCGCGGCGCGGTGCGTGCCTCCCTCCTCCTCCGCTACGGGATGACGCTGCCGGTCCCGCTGCCGGAGACGGTGCACCGCCACGGGGACTGGCTGGTGGATGCGGAGGCGAGGACGGGCTGGGCGGAGCAGCTGGGCGAGCGCGTCGCTCAGCAGCGTCGCACCGATCCGCTCACCGCTGGGCTGCCGCGCAGGGCCGCGATCGATGCGCTTGCGCTGCCTGACGAGGCGCTGCTCGACCTGGTGGTGGCTGCTGCCGGACTCGTCCAGCACGAGGGTCGGGTGCGCGATGCGGAGTCGGGCCAGGATCTCGGCGCTGCCGAGGCTGGCGTCCGCACCCTCGAGGAGCGGCTCGCGCGATCACCCTTCGCCGCGCCGGAGGCCGACGATCTCGCCGCGCTGGGACTCGGGCCGAGAGAGCTCGCGGCCGCAGCCGCGCAGGGACGGCTGCTGCGCCTGCCGGACGAGGTGATCCTGCTGCCCGCGGCGCCCGCGCTGGCGATGCGCGCCCTCGCCGCGCTGCCGCAGCCCTTCACCACGAGCGAGGCCCGGCAGGCGCTCGCGACCACTCGCCGAGTCGCGATACCGCTGCTCGAGCATCTCGACAGCCGCGGCTGGACTCGCCGCCCGGATCCCGGCCACCGCGAGGTCGTGCGCTGAGCTGTGCGCTGAACCGGGCAGCGCAGCATGTGCCGGGCCGTCTCCGCAGGTTCGAGGACGGAAACGGTCGTCTGCGGGGGCCCGCCTTGCCTCAACGCCGTGCGGCGAGCCACTCCTGATGAGCGTTGAGCAGAGCGTTCTGGGCCCTGCTGTGGTCGGCCGGGGTCAGCAGCGCGGCAGGTGAGGTCGGAGACTCCCAGATCGCCCTGACCTCGACCTGCCGGCCGTCGTGCAGCTGGGCGATCACGACGGTCCGGGGGCTGCCGGGCGGGGGAGGCAGCAGCTGATGGACCTGCTCCCAGCGCAACGACTGCGCAGCCTTGAACGCCCCGCACCAGCTGAAACCCTGCCCGTCGATCCGCAGCCCAGAGCGCTGCACCGCCCAGAGGATGAACACGCCCGCGCCGATCGCCAGCAGCGAGGGGAGGAACAGCATGAGGAAGCCGGCACTCTCCAGGGCCCACGTCAGGATGATCGCCGTGATGCCGGCTGCGATCCCGATCAGGATGACGAAGGGTCCGACGGCGTAGTTCACCTTGGCGGCGACGCTGCGGATAGTGATGCTCAAGAGGGTTCTCCGACGTGAAAGGGGACGGACCCGGCCACACTACTGTCCCGGTGCTGAACCATCGATCGTCGGCACATGGGGAGTTGTCCCCATGGGCACGGCGATGACCACTGGGTAGCCTCGTGATGTTCGGGGACCAGAAGTGAGGACGGGCGGCATGGCGGGTTTCTACGGCAGCGACACGGATCAGCTGCGACAGCACGGGGATGCATCCCGGCAGGGTGCGCAGGCCCTCATCGAGCTGACCGAGCGGGTCACCGCTGCGATCGATGCGGCAGCCTGGATCGGCGCCGACGCAGACGCCTTCCGTGCCGAGTGGCACGGGACGGTCAAGCCCGGACTCCATACGCAGGCGGACACCCTCCGCGGCAAGGGCGACCAGCTCGATCAGCACGCCGAAGAGCAGGACCAGGCGTCGGCAGTGGACGGCGGCGGCGGTGGCCTGCTCGACCTGATCGGTGATCTCCACGTCCAGCTGCCCCTCCTCGGAGGCCCGCTCATCGGCCTCCCGCTGACCCCTGACGTCATCCGTGACCTGGCCGACGGACTGGACGACTGGTTCACCGGTGGGGACGCCGAGGGTGATCACCACATGTACGGCTCCGGGGAGGACTTCGGCGAGGGGCAGGTGGCCGCCGACGGACGCCCGGTCGGCCAGTCTGACGCAGGAGGCTCCCACTGGGACGGCAGGGAGATCGACAACGAGCGAGGGTACTTCGACGGCTACGCCGAGACCCGTGCGAGTGCGGGCGCTCACGCCACCCAGGACGAATACGGCAACTACACCGCGAGTGCAGGTGCTCGGGCCGGCGCCGAGGTCGGCTTCGACGAGATGGTCTACGGCCCTGACGGCAAGCCCCTGATCTCGGCCGACGGACGCATCGGCGCGGAAGCCTATGCTGAGGGCGGTGCCAGCCTCGGCCCTGACGGGGCGAGCGCCGGCGTCCGCGCCGGAGCGGGGGTCTACGGCGATATCTCGAACACCTTCCACGGGCCGATGGGCTCGAGCTACGAGATCGGTGTCGAAGGCTATGCGGGCGCCCACGCCGAGACCAACGCCTACGCGAACCTGACCCGCAACGAGGACGGCCAGGTCAACGGCGCTGAGTGGGGCGCGGGAGCTGAGGCCTTCGCAGGCGCCGAGGGTGCGGTGAAGTTCGAGCGGACCAGTCCCGGAGGCTGGTTCTCCAGCGAGGGTTCTGTGGGCGGCCAGGCAGGTTTCGGTGCTGGCGCGTCGACCGGCGGCTCCGTCTCGACCGATGAGATCTCCTTCGGCCTCGGTGGCGAGTTCGCCGTCTACGGGGGAGGTACCGGTAACCTCTCGGTCGCGATCCACCCCAACGCCATCGTCGACTCCTTCACCCCCGGTGACTACAACATCGATGACGCGCTCGGTGATGCCTCCGGAGCAGCTCGCGATGCCGGACATTGGGTGGCGGACCGGTGGCCCTTCTGAGCGCTCCTCGGTGACGACGAGACCGGGCAGGGGAGTTCCCCCCATGGGCATCTCCGCACGGGAGATATAGGCCCTTCGGAACGGGCGAGTACGACCTCGAGAACATCATCGACGACGCCTCCGGCATCTTCGACGGGGCGAAGAACTTCGTCGAGTAAAACTGGCCGTTCTGACCTGGCCGGCTCAGCCCAGCAGCCCCGGCCGGGCGGGCTCAGCGCCCGGACTCGGGGTTCTGCGCAAGCCACTGCTGATGCGCCCTGATCACAGCGGCACCGGCACGCACGTACCACGGATGAGGGCCGGTGCTGTCGCCGGCGCTCTGCGTCTTCCGCAGCGGCGTGATCGGCACCATGGAGCCGTCCCGGAGCCACAGCAGCACCGAGTCGCCTCGCTCGTGCATCCCTGGGACCACGACCTGGTGGACCTGCTCCCAGGGCACGAAGCTGCGAGCTCCGAACATCGTGGACCAGGCGACCCCGCGGGCATCCAGACGTGCGCAGGCCCGGCGGGCGAGCAGGAACAGGGCGACCCCGACCCCGACCACAAGCAGTCCGAGCAGCACCACGAGCACGGCACCCAGCACCTCACCCTGGACGATCAGGGCCACGGCGAACAGCGCAGTGAAGACTCCGGTGGCGGCGACCGCGGCACCGGCCCACATGAGTCCGGAGCTGGATCCTGCCCGGACGGTGGCGAAGCCCATGGGGTCTCCTTTTCACAGCGCCGGCCACTCAGCTCCGGCGACGATCGGGTCTGCACAGACTGAGTCGGGTCTGCACAGGCCGAGTCGGGTCTGCGCAGACTGAGCCGGGCCTGCGCAGACTGCGACTGTGCAGAACGAGCCTGCGCGGGCTCAGCCCTGGTTCCGGGGCTGCTTGACCGGCGGCTCGCCGAGCTCGACATCGCGGGTGAGGATCCCTTCGACCTCACCGGCGACCAGCTCGAGCTTCTCGATGCGGCCCAGCGCCGTGAGGTCACCGGCGGCGGCCTCGAGGTGGGCGAGCGCCGCCTGTGGGGCCACGACCGTGACGGACAGGATCGGGGTCTTCTGTGAGACCTTCGCATCGGACTTGATGCGCCGCAGCGTGATCGCGGCCTGCGCGACCGTGTCCACGAGCGCCGCGTCCTGACCGGCTGCCGCTTCCCGCAGGGGAGCGGCCTCGGGCCAGGCCTGGGTGTGCACGCTGCCACCCCGCCACCACGACCAGACCTCCTCGGTCGCGAACACGACCACGGGGGCGAACAGCCGCAGCAGCACCTCGAGCGTGATCGCGAGCGCGGCCCGGGCCGAAGCTGCCCCGGCCTCACCGGCGGGGGAGTTGCCGTGGGCACGCTCCTTGACCAGCTCGATGTAGTCATCGCAGAACGCCCAGAAGAACGGCTCGATGACCTCGAGCGCGCGGGCGTAGTCCATGTCGTCGTTCGCGGCGGTGGCCTGCTCGATGACATCCGCCAGCTGTGCGAGCAGCGCCCGGTCCAGCGGATCGGTCACCACGGCAGGATCTGCGGCGAGGCGTCCGGCGGGATCGGCCGGGGCGTCCCCGAAGCCGAGGGCGAACTTCGAGGCGTTGAGGATCTTGATCGCGAGGCGTCGGCCGATCTTCATCTGCCCCTCGTCGAAGGCGGTGTCCACGCCCTGACGGGCACGACCGGCCCAGTAGCGCACCCCATCGGAGCCGTGCTGCTCGAGCAGACCGATGGGGGTGACCACGTTGCCCTTGGACTTGGACATCTTCTTGCGGTCCGGGTCCAGGATCCAGCCGTTGATCGAAGCGTGCTTCCAGGGCAGCGAGTCCTGCTGCAGGTGGGAGCGCACGATCGTGGAGAACAGCCAGGTGCGGATGATGTCGTGGCCCTGGGGCCGCAGATCCATCGGGTACACCTTGGAGAAGAGCTCCGGGTCGGAGTTCCAGCCACCTGCGAGCTGCGGGGTCAGCGAGGACGTGCCCCAGGTGTCGAGGATGTCGGGGTCGGCGACGAAGCCGCCGGGCACGCCGCGCTGGGACTCCTCGAAGCCGTCGGGCACGTCGATCGTGGGATCGATCGGCAGTGACTGGACCGACGGAGTGAGCACGGTGTCGTAGTCCGTCTCGCCATCGGCGCCCACCGCGTACCAGATCGGGAAGGGCACACCGAAGAAGCGCTGGCGGGAGATCAGCCAGTCACCGGCCAGGCCCTCGACCCAGTTGCGGTAGCGGGACTCCATGTACGTGGGGTGCCAGGTCAGCTCCTTGCCACGGGCGATCAGCTCGTCGCGCAGGCCGCCCTCGGACTGATCACGGCCTCCGTTGGTGAGGTACCACTGGCGGGAGGTGACGTACTCCAGCGGCTTGTCGCCGTTCTCGTAGAACTTCACCGGGTGGGAGATCTTCTCGATCTCGCCGGTGAGGTCTCCGGACTCGGTCGCCATCTCCACCACGCGCTTCTGCGCGCTGAACACGGTCAGTCCCGCCAGCTCGGAGTAGTTCGCCTGGCCCTCGGGCGTGGTGATCCACGGCGCCTCGGTCAGGAAGCGGCCGTCGCGGCCGATCACGGAGCGGGTGGGCAGCTCGAGCTCGCGCCACCAGGTGACGTCGTTCGAGTCGCCGAAGGTGCAGATCATCGCGATGCCCGCGCCCTTGTCGGGCTGGGCGAGGGGGTGCGCCAGCACGGGCACCTCGACCCCGAACAGGGGAGAGGTGACGGTGCTGCCGAAGAGCCCCTGGTAGCGCTCATCGTCCGGGTGGGCCACAAGAGCCACGCACGCGGGCAGCAGCTCGGGGCGGGTGGTCGCGATGACGACCTGCTCGCCGGTGCCGTCGGTGCGGGTGAAGCCGAGGCGGTGGTAGGCGCCGTCGCGGTCGCGGTCCTCCTGCTCGGCCTGCGCCACCGCGGTGCGGTAGGTGACGTCCCACATGGTGGGGGCCTCGGACTGGTACGCCTGACCGGCCTCGAGGTTCTCGAGGAAGGCACGCTGGGAGGTCGCGCGGGAGTGCGCGTTGATGGTCTGGTAGCTGTAGTTCCAGTCCACCGAGAGGCCGAGGGTGCGGAACACTTCCTCGAAGGACTTCTCGTCGATCGCGGTGAGGCGCTCGCACAGCTCGATGAAGTTGCGGCGCGAGACGGGCACCTGGTTCCCGGGCTTGGAAGACTTGTTGTCGCCGCCCTCCTGCGGGGGCGTGTAGTCCTCCACATAGGGCAGCGAGGGGTCGCAGCGCACGCCGAAGTAGTTCTGCGCCCGGCGCTCGGTGGGCAGGCCGTTGTCGTCCCAGCCCAGCGGGTAGAAGACGTTCTTGCCGCGCATGCGCTGGTAGCGCACGATCATGTCCGCCTGCGAGTAGCCGAACACGTGGCCCACGTGCAGCGAGCCCGAGGCCGTGGGCGGCGGGGTGTCGACGCTGAAGACCTGGTCGCGGGTGGTGTCGGGGTCGAAGGCGTAGAGCTGCTGCTCGCTCCATACGCCGTCCCACTTGTCCTCGAGGCCCTCGAGGGAGGGTCGATCGGGGATGGACGTGGCGGTGTCAGGGCGCGGTGCAGTGTCGGTCATGGGGACATTGTTCCAGGTCTGTGCTCGGGTGCAACGCAGGCGGCGACAGTGTGAGCGCCCTCGCGTACGAGGCGGGGCGCAGCGGGGGCGGGCCGTACCGTGGAGGGATGTCCTTCGAACGCCTCGCCGTGGTCTCCGACGTGCACGGCAACCTCACCGCCTATGACGCTGTGCTCGCCGACATCGCCGCGCGCGGCATCACCCGGATCCTGAACCTCGGCGATGTAGTGGGCAAGGGCCCCCGCGGCGCCGCCTGCTCGGCGCTGACCCGAGAGCGCTGCGAGGCGACCGTGCGCGGGAACTGGGAGGTGTTCGTCGCCGGAGATGGCGAGCTGCGCAGCGAGGGCCAGGCCTGGTGGCGGAAGGAGATTCCCGCGGAGGACAGGCAGTGGCTGTTCGCCCTGCCCGGCAGCCTGGACCTCGAGCTCTCCGGGAGACGGGTGCGGGTGCTGCACGCCTCGCCGGTCGATGAGTTCACCCGGGTGCACCGCGAACACGGTGCGGAGCAGTTCGCGATGATGTTCGCTCCCACCCCGTTCACCGGGGACGGCGGCCCCGCGGATGTCGTCGTCTACGGCGACATCCATGACCCCTTCCTGCGCTCCGGCAAGGAGGGGACGCTGGTGAACGTCGGCAGCGTCGGCAATCAGCTCGACGATCCGACACCCTCCTACGCGATCCTCGAAGGCGACCCGGACGGCGGGAAGGACGCACCGTTCGGGATCCAGTTCGTACGGGTGCCCTATGACGTCGAGGCCGAGATCGCGGCGGCCCGTGCGCTCGGCATGCCCGAGCTCGAGGCGTACGAGATCGAGCTGCGCACTGGGGTGTACCGAGGGGACCACGCGGCGCTCGGGCTCAGCACGCCGCGTGGCTGAGCCTCACCGCGCATCTCGAGCGCTCACGGCACCCGCGCGGTCCACTCCTCGGTCCCGAACTTCGTCTCCACCAGCTCGCGGGCCTTGGCGAGCTCATTCTCGGTGTAGTCCGAGTCGACGGTGTCATAGCGGGCGCGGAAGAAGTCCAGGAACCCGGCGATGATCTGCTCACGGGCCAGGCCCGTCTGCGAGCGCATCGGGTCCACGCGCTTGTTCGCGCTCTTGGTGCCCTTGTCGGAGAGCTTCTCGCGGCCGATCCGCAGCACCTCGCTCATCTTGTCCGCGTCGATGTCGTAGCTCATCGTCACGTGGTGCAGCAGCACCCCGCCCGCGAAGCGGCGCTGGGCGGCGCCGCCGATCTTGCCCTGCTCGGAGGCGATGTCGTTCAGCGGCACGTAATGAGCCTTCACCCCGATCTCCGCGAGGGCGCCCATCACCCAGTCGTCGAGATAGGCATAGGACTGCTCGAAGTTAAGTCCCTCCACCAGGGAGGTGGGCACCACCAGCGAGTAGGTGATGCAGTTGCCCTGCTCCATGAACATCGCGCCGCCGCCGGTGATGCGGCGCACCACCCCGATGCCATGCCTCGCTGCGCCCTCGGCGTCGATCTCGTTGCGCAGCGACTGGTAGGAGCCGATCACCACCAGCGGGGAGTCCCAGTCCCAGATCCGGAAGTGAGGGTTGCGACGCCCGGCGATCACCTCGTTCGGCAGCACCTCGTCCAGCGCCACGTGCATCACCGGCGGCAGCACCTGTGGGCCGATCACGTCGAAGGTGAGGTCGTCCCAGCTGGTCGCGTGTCCGAGCGCCCGGCGCACCGCGATCGCGACCGCCTCGACGGAGAAGCCGATCATCTGCACCGGGTCCGGGCGGGTCTCGAGCCGGGTGGTGAGCGCCGCGCCGAGCTCGGCGGCGGTCGCGTCGGTGGGCATCCCCTCCAGCGCGGCGTTGAGATCCTCGAGGGCATCATCCGGCTCGAGGAAGAAGTCCCCGAAGACGTGGGCGGTCGCGATCCGGCCGCCCGCGACGGTGACGTCCACCGAGACCAGCTTGCCGCCGCGCACCTTGTACTGGCCGTTCATCACCGTGCTGTCGTTGCGCTCTTCCATGCCTGCCATTGTCCCTCAGTGGATCGTCAGCGACCGCAGAGCGCGGTGGACCTCCCAGACGAAATCCGCGGTGGACTGGCTCTTGCGCGGCGCGATCGCGTAGGTCTCGGCGGGGCGCCGTGAGGTCTCCTCACGAGTGACGCGGGGGATGAGGTTCTTCCACTCGCGCTCCCCGCCCACCCACAGGCGGTACTCGGTGCCGGACTCGTCCCCCCTGTGCAGCAGCCGCATCCCCATCGACGTCGCGGTCAGTGCCGGCTGGCGCTTGGCGGCTGCCGGCTCGAAGCCGCGGTCGCGCAGCAGCATGGGATTGAACAGCGCCCACAGCAGCAGCCGCGCTCCCTCCAGCTCGGGGGACGCGGGCGCGCCTATCAGCTCAGCGGAGACAGGCGGGCTCCCCGCCTCCGTGCGCCACGCGGTGCGACGGGAGAACATCGCCAGGCGCTGCGTGACAGCCTCCCGCTCCTCGTCGGTCTCGATCCGGCCGATGCCCAGCGGGACGGGGTCCTCGCCCGTGCGCAGGAAGTGCACCGGGGTGCCCTGCTCGACCTCTCCGAACTCGAGGCCCGTGCGATGCCGTCCCACACCCGCCTGGAGGTGGGCGCCGGTCTGGCCGCGACGGGTCGAGAAGTGCGGGCTCGTGCCGAGCAGGGTGCGGCTGGCTAGGTGGAGCACGTCCAGGTGGGCGCGGAACTCGCGGGCGGTGGAGGTCTTCGTCAGCAGCTTCTTCGCATCGACGGGGAACTGCACGACGGGCCGCCCGGCGTTCTCACCCACCTCGCCGAGGGTCTCCCACAGGTGGGCGTGGCCGGGATCGGCCTTCGGCATCCGCCTGGCCACTCGGGCCCAGCTGGTGGCGACGACCCCGTCGGGGACTTCGCCGTCGAGTTCGGCGCGGTCGGTGTGTCGGGCGATCGCGACCAGCAGGTGCTGGGGTGAGGGGCCGAGCGCCGCTCGCATCTCCCTCAGCCGGGTGGTGGAGAACGGGCCGCCGACGCGCAGAGCGATGCCCAGACGGGCGCCGTCGTCGGTTTCCCCTGCGGTGGGCAGCAGCTCGGCGAGCAGATCGGGGGAGGTCTTCCGCAGCCGTGGGGCGGCGGCGATCGAGCCGGTGGTGTGCTCGGTGCGGGCGATCGTGCGCAGGAACGCGTCCCGACTGCGAGGGGACATCAGCACGAACTCGAGCATGTGCCGCAGGATCACCTCGACCCGCACATGGCGCTCCGCCGAGGACTCCAGATCGGGGGAGAGCGCGGAGCGATCCACGGCATAGGTGAGCATCTGTCCGACGGTGGCGTACGAGCGGGCCATGATCCTCCTTCTCCAGGGCGGGCACAGGCGGTCCGGGCTGTGGTGGTGGGCCATTATCCTCCTCCTACAGTGTGCATCGTCGCAGGTGGAGGGTCTAGGCGTGTCCCGGGTCAGAGCCTCCCGTCGCGGGCGTAGATCTGCCGCACCAGGTCCTCGATCGCCGGTTCGGTCAGCGACAGGTCCCGCACCTGGGCCTGGGCACCGATCGCGGTGAGCAGCGCCGGGACCGTCAGCTCGGCGCCCGAGAACGCGATCCGGTGGCGGATCCCGTCGGCCTCCACCGCGAGGGTGCTCGCGGCGGTCGGGAGGGTGAGCGCGGCGAGGGGCTCCTCGAGATCCACGATCAGCTCGCGGGGAGCACCGAGGCGCGCACGGAAGGAGGCCAGCGCCCCGTCGTACGCGACGGTGCCCGAGTTCACCACGACGATCCGGTCGCACAACCGCTCCACGTCCCCCATGTCGTGAGTGGTGAGGAACAGGGTGGTGCCGCGCTCGGCGCGGTCCTCGCGCAGGAAGCGGCGCAGCCCCTCCTTGGAGACCATGTCCAGCCCGATCGTCGGCTCATCGAGCACCACCAGCTCGGGCGAGTGCAGCAGCGCTGCCGCCACCTCGCCGCGCATCCGCTGCCCGAGCGACAGCTGCCGCACCGGGCGGTCCAGGAACCCGCCGAGGTCGAGCCCTTCCACCAGACGCCCCAGGCGCTGCTCGCGGCCACGGTCGGTGAGCCGGTGCATCGCCCCCAGGATCCGGTAGCTGTCCCGCAGCGGCAGGTCCCACCACAGCTGGGATCGCTGGCCGAAGACCACCCCGATGTCGCGGGCGAGGTGACGGCGCTCGGGCACCGGGTCGCGGCCCAGCACCCGGACCGTGCCGGCGGTGGGCTGCAGGATCCCGGTCATCATCTTGATGGTGGTGGACTTCCCCGCGCCGTTGGCACCCACGAACCCGACCGTCTCACCAAGGTCGATGCGCAGGGTGACGTCGTCCACCGCGCGCACCAGCTGCCGTCGTCGCCGCCGGGAGCCGGCGACGGGAGTGCGGACAAGGTAGTCGCGACGCAGCCCCGCGAGCTCCACGGCGGGGGACTGCGGTGACGGTTCAGGGGTGCTCATCCACCGGCTCCTGTGTATCTGCGGACTCCCGCGCGCCAGAGCAGACCGGCGACGATCCAGGCCAGGACCGTGGCCGGCAGGCCCAGCCACCCGGCCCAGGCGGGGATCAGGGCCGGGCCGGGCAGGTCCAGCAGCGCGAGGGTGGGGGCGTAGGCGATCAGCGTCGCCGGGATGACGAAGGTGAAGAAGGCGCGCATCGGCAGTGCGAAGACGGCGCCGGGGGTGGTGGCGACGTAGTTGCCGCCGTAGGTGAAGGCGTTGGCGAACTCGCGGCCGTCGACCAGCCAGAACTGCAGGGCGCCGGCCACCGTGAACAGGGCGCCGAAGAGCAACGCGCCGGCGAGCGGTGCGAGCACGGCCAGCAGCAGCGTGGCCCCCGTCGGCTGGAAGCCGGCGAGCACCAGGGCGGTGACGTACATCGCCAGGCCCACCACGATCCGGCCGATGCGGCGCAGCGAGAGATCCAGGCTCGAGATCTGCAGCAGCACCGGAACGGGGCGGATCAGCAGGGTCTCGAGCTTTCCGGACTTGATCTGGGTGGAGAGCCCGTCGATCTCCCCGAAGAGGATGTCCCCGATCCCGAAGGCGAGGGCGCCGAGTCCATAGACCACGGCGACCTGCGTGAGCGTCATCCCGCCGAGCGTGCTCACCTGCGAGAGGATCACCCACAGCTCGAGGAACTCGGTGCCCACGATCAGCACCTGCCCCAGGAGGTCGGTGAGGAAGCTGGTGCGGAAGGTCGCCTGTGAGCGGATCCGGGAGCCGTACAGGGTGCGGACCATCCGGGCTGTGGAGACGGGGCGGTCCAGGGGATCGGGGCGGGCCGCCCGGGCGGCACGATCCGCAGGCGAGGGACGGGGCTGCTCAACCACCCTGCACCTCCACGCTCCGCACCCCGGCGTGCAGCATCGCCAGAGCCGCGGCGGTGAGCACCGCGATCCAGCCCAGCTGGGTCCCCAGCAACGGCAGCGCCTCCAGCGGGGACACCCGGCCGGAGAGGGTGTCGATCGGGGTCTGGATCATCGAGGGGAAGGGCGTGGCGCGGGCGATCGTGAGCAACCAGTCAGGAAACCACACGATCGGGATCAGGAAGCCGGAGAGCAGATTCATCACCGCGGTGTAGACCACGGTCAGACCGCGAGTCTCGAGCAGCCAGAAGGCGGCGAGGTTCACCAGCATGTCCGCGAGGAATGCGACCGTGATCGCCAGCAGCAGGGAGAGCGCGCCGAGCAGGTAGGACAGCGGATCCTCCGGCAGCGCGAGGCCGGTGAGCAGCGCGCCGATCAACAGCGGCGGCACGCCGCGGCCGAGCAGCAGGAAAGCGGCACGTCCCAGCTTCTGCGCGTAATAGAGGCCCAGGAAGGAAGTGGGGCGCAGCAGGTCTATCGCCACATCCCCCTGGTGGACGCGCTGGGAGACCTCACGGGTGCCGAAGGCCTCGATAGGGGCCAGCAGCGCCTGTCCGAGCCAGACGTAGGTCGCCGCCTGGGCGATGGTGTACCCGCTGAGCTCGCCGCCGGCGGTGGTGATCGCGGCGAACAGGATCGAGGCGCGGATCAGGCCGAAGATCGAGTTGGTGAATACCCCGGCGGCCGTTGCCAGACGGTAGGTCGAGTACTGGCGGAAGGCCGCAGCGGCGATCGTCCAGTACGTGGGCACTCGCGCGAGCCTAGCGAGCTGTGGGAGGTGCCACAAGGTGAACGTGGAATCCGTGTCCACCTGGGCCGGGCCGCGCTGTCCCTCCGGGTGGCGAGCGATCGGGTCGAGGGCGCAGCCGGCGTGCGCACCGCCCGGGTCTACGCTGTTCCGGTCCCCACCCGACCCCTGTGAGAGCCGGCCCATGCACACCTACTCCGACGCCTCCTCCGACGCTCCCTCCGACACCGCCGTCGACCCCTCCGCGCGCGCACCTCGTCGGAAGCGCTTCGGACTGCTTCCCCGGATCCTCCTCGCGATCGTGCTGGGGATCCTGCTGGGCCTCGTGATGCCCGAGGCGCTCGCCCGCATCTTCACCACCTTCAACGGGGTCTTCTCCGGGTTCCTCGGCTTCCTCATCCCGTTGATCATCGTGGGCCTGGTGACGCCGGCGATCGCGGAGCTCGGCCACGGGGCCGGGAAGATGCTCGCCGCGACCGCCGGGATCGCCTACCTCTCCTCCATCCTGTGCGGGCTGTTCGCGCTGGCGCTCTCCCTGTTCCTGCTGCCGCGGATGCTGGGCGGGGCGCGCATCGACTCCCTCGAGAACCCCGAGGACTCCGCGATCGCGGCCTTCTTCGAGATCGAGATCCCGCCGGTGTTCGGCGTGATGACCGCGCTGGTCCTCTCGTTCTGCCTCGGCATCGGGCTCACGCTCGTGAAGAAGGGTGCGCTGCAGGAGTCCTTCGTGCAGCTGCGCACGATCGTGGTGCGCATCATCGAGGCGATCATCATCCCGCTGCTGCCGCTCTACATCTTCGGCATGTTCCTGGGGCTGACCATGAACGGCCAGATCTGGACCGTGATCGGCACTTTCCTCACCGTGATCCTGCTGGTCTTCGGGATGACCGTGGCGGTGCTGCTCGCGCAGTACGCCGCGGCCGGCTGGGCGATGGGCCGCAATCCCCTGAAGATGCTGTGGACGATGCTGCCCGCCTACATGACGGCGCTCGGCACCAGCTCCTCGGCCGCGACCATCCCGGTGACCACCGAGTGCACCAAGCGCAACGGCATCCCCGACGCGATCGCCGACTTCGTGATCCCGCTGTGCGCCACGATCCACCTCGCCGGCTCGACGCTGAAGATCACCACCTTCGCCGTCGCGATCATGATCGTCACCGGCAGGCCGCTGAACATCGGCGCCCTGGTGGGCTTCGTGTTCATGCTGGGCGTGGTGATGATCGCGGCGCCGGGCGTGCCCGGTGGCGCGATCATGGCCGCCGCCGGTGTGCTCGCCTCGTTCCTCGGCTTCGGTGAGGCTGCCGTGGGCCTCATGATCGCCGCGTACATCGCGATCGACTCCTTCGGCACCGCCACGAACGTCACCGGGGACGGCGCGATCGCGGCGCTCATGACCAGGTTCTCCAAGGGACGCATCAGCGGCGACATGACCGCGCAGCACCATCCGCAGGTGCACGGCGTCTGAGCTGTCGTGTGAGCTCGGCCGTCGTGAAAGCGGGCCCGTCAGCACCCTGCGAGGTGCGGGCGGGCCCGCTTCTGTTCGTCAGCCGCTCGCACCTGAAGCATCTGCCATACTGAACATATGAGCAATCGTTCAGATGTTGAGGTGCGGTCCGCCGAGATCGCCGACCTCGCCGACGTCTTCTCCCTGCTGGGGGATCCCAGACGCCTGCGCCTGCTGTTCGCGCTGCGCGGGGGCGAGGTGAGCGTGGGGGAGCTGTCGACCCTCACCGGGCAGTCGGATTCCGCGGTCTCGCATGCGCTGCAGCTGCTGCGCGCCCACCGCATCGTCCGCGTGCGTCGGGAGGGGCGGCGCGCCTTCTACCGTCTGGACGACCCGCACGTGCGGATGCTGCTCGAGGTCGCCCTCACCCACACCGAGCACAGCGAGCTCCAGCATCCCGAGAGGCGCACCGTGGACGCGCCGCAGGAGCGTGCGGGCTCGCCCCACGAGCCGGTCGAGCAGGCAGTCTCATGAGCCATTCCCACGGGGGCGGCGCCACCGGCCACGCCGGGGCCGCGCACCGCTGGCGGCTGATCGTCGCGGTGGTGCTGATCGGCGGGTTCTTCGTCGTCGAGCTGGCGGCCGGGCTGCTCTCGGGCTCCCTCGCGCTGCTCTCGGACGCCGGGCACATGGCTGCGGACGTGGTCACCCTGTCCGCGGCGCTCGCCGCGACGGTGTTCGCTGCGCGTCCCTCTCGTGATGGCCGGCGCACCTTCGGCAACTACCGCCTTGAGACCTTCGCCGCCCTGCTGGCGGTCCTGATCATGCTGGTCGTCGCCGCCCTCGTGACGATCAGCGGGATCAGCCGGCTGGGTGCCGAGGTCCACGTCGACACCACGCCGATGCTGATCGTCGGCGGGCTCGGCCTGGTCGTGAACCTGGTGGTGCTGCTGATGCTGCACGGCGGGGCGAAGGAGAGCCTCAACGTCAAGGGTGCCTATCTCGAGGTCCTGGCCGACACCCTCGGCTCGGTCGGGGTGATCGTCGCAGCGGTGCTGATCCGTCTGACCGGAGCGAGCCTCATCGACACGATCGTCGCGCTCGCGATCGGGGCGTTCATCGCGGTGCGTGCCGTGCTGCTGGCCCGCGAGGTGCTCACCGTGCTGGGCCAGGCCGCACCCGCAGACATCGACCCCCAGCAGGTGGAGGACGATCTGCGGGCCCTCGACGGGGTCGCCGATGTCCACGACCTGCACCTGTGGACCCTCACCTCCGGGATGGAGGTCGCCACCGTCCATCTGGTGACCGCGCCCGGAGCTGATCCGCACCCGGTCCTCGACGCCGCCCAGGAGCTGCTCAGCACCACGCACGACATCGCCCATGCGACCGTCCAGACCGAGCCGACCGACCACCACGGCTGCCTCGAGATCGGCTGGTGACCTGCAGGCCGGACCGCCGGATGAGAGCGTCGGGCTCCGCGTACGCTGGGGCCATGACCTCTACGACCTCCATGAATGCTGCGAAAACTGCTGGCAACGACCCCACCCGTCTGACCGCCGTCGTCACCGGCGCCTCCTCCGGCATCGGCCGCGCCACCGCCGTGCGCCTGGTGGCCGAGGGCTGGCGCGTGCTCGCTGTCGCGCGCCGCGAGGACCGGCTGCGCGAGCTCGCCGAGCAGACCGGCTGCGAGGTGCTCGCCGTCGACATCACCTCCGATGACTCCGTCCAGCGCCTGGTCGAAAGGGCCGCCGAGCTGTTCGGCGGCTCCCTGAACGCCGTGGTGCATGTGGCCGGCGGCGCCCTCGGCGTCGAGACCGCCGCCGAGGCGGACCTCGAGAAGTGGCAGCGCATGTACGACATCAACGTGCTGGGCACGGTGCGGGTCACCCGCGCCCTGCTGCCGGCACTGCGGGAGAGCGGCCGTGGAGACCTGCTGTTCGTCACCTCGGTGGCCGGTCACGAGGCCTACCCCGGCGGTTCCGGCTACAACGCCGCCAAGGCCGGGGAGCACATGCTCGCCAACGCCCTGCGCCTCGAGCTGAACGGGGAGAGGATCCGCGTCATCGAGATCGCCCCCGGAATGGTCCGCACCGAGGAGTTCTCCCTCACCCGCCTCGGCGACCAGGACGCGGCCGACGCCGTCTACGACGGAGTCGAGCAGCCGCTGACCGCGGAGGACTGCGCGGACGTCATCTCCTATGCGCTCAATGCCCCGCATCACGTGAACCTCGATCTGGTGACCGTCCGTCCCCTCGCGCAGGCGGCCGCCCACCGCGTCGCCCGCCACCAGGGAGTCTGATGGTCCACGGCGGGATGGGCGGCCCCGGCGGAGGGATGGGCGGCGGGGGCGGCCGGATGCGCGACGACCTCAAGCTCGCCCCCGGCCAGCGCCCCGACCTGCGACGGGTGCTGTCCCTGTTCCGCCCGTATCGCGGGATCCTCACGGGGGTGCTGGCACTGATCGTGATCGGTGCCGCCGTCGGGGTGGTCTCCCCGTTCCTGATCCGCGAGATCGTGGATGTCGCCCTGCCTGAGCAGCGCGCCGACGTGCTGGCATGGTCCGTCGGCGGGCTGATCGCGGTGACGGTGATCTCGAGCGCGCTCGGGGTCACCCAGTCGATGCTCTCCACCCGGGTGGGCCAGTCCGTGATGCACGACCTGCGGGTCTCTGTCTTCTCCCACCTGCAGCGGATGGGGCTGGGATTCTTCACCCGCACCCGCACCGGAGAGATCCAATCGCGGATCTTCTCCGACATCGGCTCCATGCAGGCCGTGGTCACCTCCGTGATGACCCAGATCGTCTCCTCCGGGGCGGGGGTGGCGATGGCGCTGGTGGCGATGTTCGCCCTGGACTGGCGGCTGACCCTTTTCTCCCTCATCGCATTGCCCTTCGCGGTGTGGATGAACCGCCGGGTGGGCCGCCGCAGACGAGCGATCGTGAAGACCCGCCAGGAGAAGGCGGCGGACCTCTCCGCCGGGATCCAGGAGTCCCTGTCCGTCTCCGGCATCCTGCTGGGGGTCACCATGGGGCGCACGCAGGCGCTCAGCCAGGCCTTTGCCACCGACTCGCGGGAGCTCGCGGACCTCGAGGTCCGCTCCGAGATGGCCGGCCGCTGGCACATGGCCGTCTTCACGACCCTGATGGCGCTGTTCCCGGCCCTGACCTACCTGCTCGGCGGCCACCTGCTCTTCGGCGACCCCGAGGGCCAGGGCGTCACCATCGGCACTCTGGTCGCCTTCATCGCCCTGCAATCCGGCCTGTTCCCCCAGATCAACGGGCTGCTGCGCGTCGCGACCCAGGTCAACAGCTCCCTGGCGCTGTTCGCGAGGGTGTTCGAGTACCTCGACGCTCCGATCCTCATCAGCGACGCGCCGGAGGCCCTGGCGCTGGACCCGGTAACCGTGCGCGGAGAGATCCGCTTCGAGGACGTCACCTTCACCTATCCGGGCGCGGAGGCGCCGGCGCTGCACGGCATCGACCTGGTGGTTCCGGCCGGGAAGCACACCGCGCTGGTGGGGGCCACCGGCTCGGGCAAGACCAGCACCGGTTACCTGATGGCGCGGCTCTATGAGCCCAGCTCCGGCCGGATCACCCTGGATGGTCACGACCTGCGGGAGATCACCATGGATTCGCTCGCGGCGAGCATCGGTGTGGTCACCCAGGAGACCTATCTGCTGCACGCCTCGATCGCCGACAACCTGCGCTTCGCCCGGCCGGAGGCGAGCGATGAGGAGCTGCGGAAGGCCTGCCGGATCGCGCAGATCCACGACCACATCGAGTCTCTGCCGCAGGGCTACGACACCGTGGTGGGGGAGCGCGGTTACCGGTTCTCCGGCGGGGAGAAGCAGCGTCTGGCGCTTGCGCGCACGATCCTGCGGGACCCGCCGGTACTGCTGCTCGACGAGGCGACCTCCGCGCTGGACGTCGCCACCGAGCGTGCGATGTCCGGTGCGCTCGACGCCGCCGCCCGTGGCCGCACCACCGTCTCGATCGCCCACCGGCTCTCCACCATCCGGCACGCCGATCAGATCATCGTGATGCAGCACGGCCGCATCCTCGAGCGCGGCACCTACGAGGAGCTGGTGACGCGAGGCGGGATCTTCGCGCAGCTCGCGATCCAGGACGCCCGACGGGACAGCGCCGCGCCCGGACCAGGGGACGGCGAGGCTTTGCAGCCGTGGGCGGCGAGTGACGATGCCGAGGACCCGGCCCCGCCGCTGCGGAGCTGAGCCGGTCCGCGGCCAGCTGAGCCGGTCCACGGCCAGCTGAGCCGGTCTACGACCCGATGTGCCGGTCTACGACCAAAGGGGGAGGGACATCTCCACCCTGCGCAGGATGTGGGAGACCTGCCGCCCGGGGGAGGATCTCTCCATGGAGAGGCGCCGCACCCCCACCGGACGGCGGCCTCTCGAGCATCCGAGCAGAGAGGTCCCCCTGATGACGACGACGCATCTCGGCCATGTCGAGCAGGCACGATCCGGGGCCAAGCCCGCCATGGGCAGGCCGCTGCTGTTCGCTCTGCTGCTCGCCGTCGCCGCTGCCGGAATGCTGCTCCTGCTGGTCACCGGCCCCAGCATCGCGCTGCCGTTCGCGGTCGGTGCCGCGACGGCGCTGATGATGCTGGTGGGCGTGGCCTGGGTCGTGGCTGGTCCCCGGCTCTGACGCACTCCGATCACGGAGATCCCGATCCGATCAGCGAGATCCCGGTCAGAGGGATCCTGAGGGACGTCCTCAGATGTCGATCTCGATCTCGCCCTCGCCGCGGGATACGCAGGTGATCATCTGGTCCGCGTGCTCGTCGTCCATCAGGAACTCGTCCAGGTGCTCGACCTCGCCGGAGACCAGCGGCACCACGCAGGTGCCGCACACGCCGCCCTCGCACGAGTAGTCCATCGGGATGTCAGCGTCAAGCAGCGCCTGGAGGAGGGATTGACCCTCGCCGATCTCGAGCGTGACGCCCGACTTCAGGCACTTGGCGGTGAAGGGCTCTCCGAACAGCGACATCCTCGCTCCTTCTGCGTCGACCACCCCGTGACGCGGGGCGGGATCGTGGAGCTCTCAGTCTTCCATGACCTCGCCTCCTCCACGAGGTGAGTCTTGCCTCCTCACCCAGCGCCTCGCCCAGCGCGTTGCAGAGCCCAGAGGGACATCAGCGGCAGCTCACCTGAGGGAGCCGTCGTCCGCGTCGGCCGTTTCACGAAGGCTCCCGGGACTCGCCGTCATCGGCGCGGGAGCGACAGACACAGGAGCCGAGATCGCGGCCCGCACGCTCGGCGTGCCCGGGACGGAAGGTGTCAGCGCGAGCGCCGACGGACCGAAGCTGAGCACGAGCAGGGCCGCCGCGCCGAGTGCCGAGGCGCTCGCCGTGGCCCGGCTGCGCCGTGGGCCGGCATCCTGGGCACCGGTGTCCTCATCCATGCGACCTCCTCGATGGGGGAGCGGCAGGTCGAGCCGCTGCCTGTATTCGACGTCCCGCGGCTGGGCAGGTGCTGTGCATCTCACCCGGATCTGCTGGGACGCGAATGGGATGCGCAAGGAGGGGACACGTAAGGAAGGGACGAGGGAGGGGGAGCCGGGCTGTTCCGCGCGTCTCTTCCCCGCCCGGCCGCGTGACCGTCCTCGGGCCGCCGCGTACACTGACCGCCATCGGCATCGACCCGGCCATCACCGGCGAGCCGCGGGAAGAACCGCCCATTGTCCGTTCGCGGGCACGGGCCTAGTAGAACCCGCCGGGACCAGCCCGTCACAGCTGAGGAACAAGGGGAGGCCCCTGGATCGCCACCGGCGATGCAGCGGACGTCAACCGAGGTGGTACCGCGCCACCGGCCCTGCGCCGGGAAGCGTCCTCGGACTGCGTGTTGTCCCAGCTCTCACCCTTGTTCTGCCTCGGAGGTCCGTCCCATGGTCTACCCGGTCAGCGGAGACCCGCTCGTCCCCTCACCGAACCTGCCCTCGCTCGAGAACGCCATCCAGGAGTTCTGGCGGCAGGACGACACCTTCCGTGCTTCGATCGCCCGGCGCGAGGGTGCCGAGGAGTTCGTCTTCTACGACGGTCCTCCCTTCGCCAACGGTCTGCCGCACTACGGTCACCTGCTCACCGGCTTCGTCAAGGACGTCATCCCCCGCTTCCGAACCATGTGCGGGAACAAGGTCGACCGCCGCTTCGGCTGGGACACCCACGGGCTGCCCGCCGAGCTCGAGGCGATGAAGGAACTCGGGATGACCGAGAAGTCCGAGATCGAGGCGATGGGCGTGAAGGAGTTCAACAACGCCGCCCAGGCCTCGGTGCTGAAGTACACCAAGGAGTGGGAGGACTACGTCACCCGCCAGGCCCGCTGGGTCGACTTCGAGAACGACTACAAGACCCTCGACGTCACCTTCATGGAATCGGTGCTGTGGGCGTTCAAGACCCTGTACGACAAGGGTCGGGCGTATGAGGGCTACTACGTGCTGCCCTACTGCTGGAAGGACCAGACGCCGCTGTCCGCGCACGAGCTGCGGATGGACGATGACGTCTACAAGGAGCGCCAGGACCAGACCGTCACCGTCACCTTCCCCTTCACCGGGGAGAAGGCCCAGCAGCTGGGCCTTGACGGTGTGAAGGCGCTGGCCTGGACCACCACTCCCTGGACCCTGCCCACCAACTTCTCCCTCGCCGTCGGTCCCGAGCTCCAGTACTCGGTGGTCCCCGCCGGTCCGCTCGGCGCCGCCGACGGCACCGCCGCAGGTGCAGGCCGCTACCTCATGGCCACCGCGCTGCTCGGCTCCTACACCAAGGAGCTCGGCTACGAGAGCGCCGAGGAGGCGCTCGCCGCCTGCGAGGAGCGCGTGTACGCCGGCTCCGAGCTCGAGCACGTCGCCTACGAGCCGCTGTGGACCGTCTATTCGGAGGACCGGGCGAAGTGGGGCACCGAGAACGCGTGGATCGTCACCGTCGCGGACTACGTCTCCACCGATGACGGCACCGGCGTGGTCCACCAGGCCACCGCCTACGGTGAGATCGACCAGCAGGTCAACGCCGAGTACGGCATCCCCGTGATCGTCTCCGTGGACGAGGGCGCCCAGTTCCTGGACTACTTCGCCGGCACCGCGCTCGACGAGATCGCCGGGGTGCAGGTGTTCGAGGCGAACCGCCCGATCATCCGCAACCTCCAGCAGGCCGGACGCCTGATGCGCGAGGCCAGCTACGTGCACTCCTACCCGCACTGCTGGCGCTGCCGTAACCCTCTGATCTACAAGGCCGTCTCCTCCTGGTACGTGAAGGTCGCCGACCAGCGCGAGCGCATGCTCGAGCTGAACGAGCAGATCGACTGGGTCCCCGGGAACGTCAAGCACGGCCAGTTCGGCAAGTGGCTCGAGGGTGCCCGCGACTGGGCGATCTCCCGCAACCGCTACTGGGGCACCCCGCTGCCGATCTGGAAGAGCGACGATCCGAACCATCCGCGGATCGACGTCTACGGCTCCCTCGCCGAGATCGAGGAGGCCTTCGGCACCCTGCCGCACAACGAGCTCGGCGAGGTGGACCTGCACCGCCCCTATATCGACGAGCTCACCCGCCCGAACCCCGATGACCCGACGGGGCGGTCCACCATGCGTCGTGTCGAGGAGATCTTCGACGTCTGGTTCGACTCCGGCTCGATGCCGTTCGCACAGATGCACTACCCCTTCGAGAACACCGAGCAGTTCGAGTCCCACAACCCGGCGGACTTCATCGTCGAGTACATCGGGCAGACCCGCGGCTGGTTCTACGTCATGCACGTGCTCTCCACCGCGCTCTTCGACCGTCCGGCGTTCACCTCGGTGATCTGCCACGGCATCGTGCTCGGCGAGGACGGGCAGAAGATGTCCAAGTCGCTGGGCAACTATCCCGACGTGCGCGAGATGTTCGACAAGTACGGGGCCGACGCGATGCGCTGGTTCCTCATGAGCTCGCCGATCCTGCGCGGCGGCAATCTCGTGGTCGATGAGCCGAAGATCCGCGATGCCACCCGTCAGATGGTGCTGCCGCTGTGGAACGTCTGGTACTTCCTGGGGCTGTACGCCAATGCTGCGGGCCAGAAGGACGCGGCCGGGAAGCCGACGGGCTACCTCGGGAAGACCCGCTACGACTCCAGCGATGTCATGGACCGCTACCTGCTGGCCCGCACCGGCGACCTCGTGCGCGAGGTGAAGGAGGCGATGACCGCGCTCGCGATCGCGGACGCCGCCGAGCTGATCCAGGACTACCTCGACATGCTCACCAACTGGTACGTGCGCCGTTCCCGCGACCGGTTCTGGGAGGGCGATGAGCAGGCGATCGACGTGCTCTCGACCTGCCTGACGACCCTCTGCCAGGTGGCGGCGCCGCTGCTGCCGATGGTCACCGAGGAGATCTGGAAGCAGCTCACCGGCGGGCGGTCCGTGCACCTGACCGACTGGCCCGATGCGGAGCTGTTCCCCCGCGACCCGGAGCTGGTCGGGCAGATGGACGACGTCCGCGCCATCGCGAGCGTGGGCAACTCCCTGCGCAAGAAGGGACAGCTGCGGGCCCGCCTGCCGCTCGCCGAGCTCACCGTGGTCCACCACAACCCGAGCACCCTCGAGGCATTCACGGCTCTCCTCTCCGACGAGCTCAACGTCAAGGCAGTGCGCCTGCTGGACGTGGCGAGCGAGGAGGCGCAGGGCATGGGCGTCGAGCAGCGGCTCAGCGTCAACGCCCGCGCCGCCGGGCCGCGCCTGGGCAAGCAGGTTCAGACGGTCATCAAGGGCTCCAAGACGGGCGACTGGTCCGCCGACGAGAACGGCGTGGTCACCTCCGGCGGCATCGAGCTCGCCGCGGGCGAGTACTCGCTGGACCTGGTCGCCGGTGAGACTGCGGCTATGGAGGGCCGGGCAGTCGGCGTGCTGCGCGGCGGGGACTTCATCGCGCTCGACACCCGGGTCACCGCGGAGCTCGAGGCTGAGGGAGTTGCCCGTGACGTGGTCCGCGCGATCCAGTCGGCCCGCCGCGAGGCAGGCCTCGAGGTCTCCGACCGGATCCGTCTCACCGTGGACGGTGATCAGTCCGTGACCGCCGCCGTCGCCGCGCACCGGGAGCTGGTCGCCGGTGAGGTGCTCGCGCTCGAGGTCTCTGTGCCGGCCGGACCGGCCGAGGGTGCGCACGCAGCGAGCGAGAAGGTCTCCGGCGGCACCGTCACGGTGTCCGTCGCCCGCGCCTGAGGCTGCGCTTGACCCCCGAGCGACCCCGGAGCGGGCCCAGCTGCGGGACCGTGACCGGCTCCGGGCTCGGCGGGGGCGATCGGCGGCGCGGCGCCTCGCCGAGGTGGGCACTTCTCCCCATCGCGCAGTGCAAGACCTCCTGGGTAGCGTGGCGGCACCGACGCCGGCGTGCCGTATGAGCTCAGGAGACCGACATGACACGTTTTCGCTCGCCCCTCGAACCGGCGCTCAGCGCCGCCTTCGCCCGACTGCGCGAACCTCGGCGGATCAATCCCACCTGGCTGCCGCACCTCGACGGCGCCGCGCTGCAGCGACCCGACCTGGCCCCGGCGGAGCAGCGGCTCGCCCAGCGCGCTTTGATCGCCACTGTGGTCATCGCGCTCACCGCCACGACCCCGGAGGGCAGGGAAGAGCTGCGCGTCGTCCTGGACACCGCCGGTGCGATCGCGCTGACCCGGATCGGGGACGACCCGTACGAATGGTGGGACGCCCCCTTCGAGGTGATCCCCGACCTGGTGCTCACGCTGCTCTCCTCGTCCTCACGGCTCGCCGCCGCACCGCAGATGACGACGCGGGGCCCGCACAACGCCCTCACCCTCACCGCCGAGCAACGGCGGGCGATCGCGGCGCGCGTCGCCGACGGGATCCCGGCACATGAGGCCATCGACGCGCAGACCGATCTCAGCGCACCGCTGCGCGACGCCCTCCTGAGCGATCGCGAACGGGCCACGTTCGACATCTGCATGCACGTCCCCCCGACTCCGCACACTCCGATGCTGCGGTTCCACCTGCTGCGACGATGGAACGTCGGCGCCCACGGCCTGTACAGCGCCGACGGTGAGGACGGCTTCAGCGACGCCCTCCATCAGGTCGCCGAGGGCGACGTGCTCGCCACCGTGCTGCCCCTCCTGGAAGAAGGCGCCGGGCTGGCGTTCGGCAAGGAGGTCGTGGCATGACCTTCTACGGCATGATCCCCGAGGAGGTCCGCGCACAGGCAGACCGCTGCGCAACCGGTGCCGAGCAGATCAGCAGCCTGCAGCAGCGCCTCGATGGCATCGTCCGGGGCACGTCCTGGGCAGGCCCGGACCGTGATGACTTCGTCTCGACCTGGACGAGCGATGCCGCACCCGGCCTCGCGCGCCTCGAGACGCTGCTGACCGAGCACGCCGCAGAGCTGCGCGGAGAAGCAGAGGAGCAGGATCGGGTCTCCGGAGAGGAGGCAGGGGACCACCTCGCGAGCCTCTTCGACGATGCTGGGGAGTGGCTCTGGGAGCGGGCCGAGGATGTCGGGGGGTGGTTCCGGGACCGGGCCGAGGAGGTCGAGGACTGGTTCCAGGACAGGGTCGAGGACGTCGAGGACTGGTTCCGAGACCGGTTCCACGACACCTTCGGCGACGCCGCTGATCCGGACCGGCCATGGGCGGAGATCTTCGCCGAGGACGTCGTCGAGATGCTCGTCGAGGACGAGAAGCTCGATCACCCCTCGGAGGTGGAAGTCCTCGGTTCACGCGAGATCACCGGCAGCGAAGCCCCGGAGAACCTCGAGGACCTCGTGCTCGACAACGATGAGAGCCGGCGGACGATCCCCGGCACCGAACCTCCGCGAGAATACGACCCCATGGATGAGGCGCAGATCCGCATCCAGACGGTCACAGGCGCCGACGGCGTCGAGCGCTACATCGTCCATGTCCCTCCGACCCAGGGCGCGCCGATGATCAAGAACCACAAGGTGTTGGGCCACGATACGAAGATCCCGGATGTGGATGCCACGCTCGACGGATGGAACGAGCAGGGGCAGCCGTTCGGTTGGGACAACAACCTCTATGCGATGGCAGGTATGGAGAACGCAGGAGCGAATGCCGTGAAGGAGGCGATGCGGGAGGCCGGGATCCCGGAGGGCTCCGAGATCGCGTTCGTCGGTCATTCGCAGGGAGGTCTCGTCGCCGCGCAGCTCGCCGATGATCCCTCCTTCAACGGCGGGAGCTACCAGGTCACCGACATCTTCTCAGTGGGCTCCCCGGTGCAGACCTACACCCCGGCGGACCCGAGGACCGACGTGCTCAACGTCCAGCACGTCGAGGAGGCCGGCAACAAAGGGGACTTCGTCCCCACCCTCGACCTTGAAGGGGGCTCGCATTCCCATCCGGATGGAAACCCAGCGCCCAACGTCCGCGACGTTGCCTTCGGAACTCCGGGGCCGTCGGACGGCTTCACTCCGGACAGCGACGAGCACCAGGCGCACGACTCCGTGCTGTGGAACAAGGGCGACACCGCCTACGATCCGGATTCCGCGTACTACGGGACGGTGCGGAACAACGGCGACGATCCCGCGCTCGCAGCGAAGGACGAGCGGATGCGGGGGAAGTATTTCGGGGAGGGAACCTCTATGGGAGAGGACGTCGTGGTCGACGTCAGGCGCTCGCAGTGATCTGCGGTGCTCGGAGGCGGGACAGGAGCGCCACGCCCTGATCCGCGGGGATCAGCTGATTCCGTAGCGATCGTAGAAGTGGCCCAGGGTGGCGGACCTCGACTCACCGAGATCATCCCGCACCAGGTCGGTCGCGGTGATCTCGGAGCCATCGGAGCCCGTTCCGGCGACTTTGGCGACCCGGATCCCGCGGTCGCCGTCATATTTGCGGTGCAGGACCTCGACGCCGAGGCCCCAGGCCTCGTCGAAGGCGTCGTGTAGCTGATCTGCAGCGACGTCGAGCGTGATGCTGCCGGAGATCAGCGAACCCAGCCCGCCTCCGGGACCGAAGTTGATGTCTGCGCCGGTGACTGCTGGTGCGCTCTTGATGGCGTCTTCGACAGTCTGCGTGCCGGGGCGGAGCAGCCCGCAGCCGGTGAGTATCGAAACCAGGCCCATGGCGCCTCCAGTCAGTGCGATCCGGCGGTTCATCTGCATCGATCCTCTCGGTGTCGCCCGCGGAGCACCACGGTACCTCTCGTGCTCGAAGATGAGCGCGGAAGGCGGCGCATTGCAAGTCGGTATCAGCTGGTCATCACAGCTTTCCAAGCGGGTTTTCCGGACCTATCCTGAGCGGAGGATCCACTCCTCGGGATCCTTGGACATCGGAGATCATGATGGTTCGCCCCGCCCCCTGCCATTTCCCTCATCCGCGGCGTCGGCAGGTCCGGTGACAGCGCCACCATCACCCGAGCGCACCCATGGATTCCGCGTCCTGCTGCTCGCCGTCTCCCTCTTCGTGCTCGCGGGTTCCGTGCTCGCCGGCTCCCCAGGAGCCCGGGCCGAGACGCCACCGCCCGGGCTCGGCGGTTTCTCTCCGGGCTTCCTCATCACCGATACCCGGATGTTCGACTCCACCGCGATGGACCGTGCAGGAGTCGACTCCTTCCTCGACGCGCAGGGGGCGAACTGCGTCGACGGCACCGATGGCGCTGACTGCCTGAAGAATCTGACGGCGGACACGCCGCAGCGAGCGGCCACCGCCTACTGCGCCGCGATCCCGGCGGCCAACAACGCCACCGCAGGCAGGATCATCACCGATGTGGCCCAGGCCTGCGACGTGAACCCGCAGGTGATCCTCGTGATGCTCCAGAAGGAGCAGGGACTGATCACCACCCGGAATGCGACGCCGACGCAGCTGGAGAAGGCGCTCGGCTTCCGCTGCCCCGACTTCCAGGCCTGCGATCCGGCGTTCGGTGGTTTCGTCCACCAGATCTACCACGGCATCTCCCGCCTGCAGGAGTACGGCGACCCTGCCCGTGGTTATCGCTACCAGGCGGGGCGGACCTACGACATCCAGTACAGCCCTTTTGAGTTCTGCGGCTACGGCGAGGTGAAGATCTTCAACCGGGCGACGGCAGCGCTGTACAACTACACTCCGTTCACCCCCACCGAGGCCACCCTCGCCGCAGGTGCCGGCGCGGTCCCCGACGATGTCTGTGCGACCTACGGCAACCGCAACTTCTTCCGCACCTTCTCGCTGTGGTTCGGCTCGCCGACCGGCGCCCCTGAGGACCGCTACCCGATCACAGCACCCTGGGGGAAGGACCCTGCCGCACCGTTCACCGATGTGCCCTACGGCAGCTCGATCTTCTTCACCGAGATCGCATGGATGAAGCACACGGAGCTCTCCACCGGCTGGGCCGACGGCACCTACCGACCGCTGCAGCCGATCGCCCGCGACGCGATGGTCGCCTTCCTCTATCGCGCCGCCGGGGAGCCTGCCTTCACGCCTCCGCGCACGTCTCCTTTCAAGGATGTGCCGCGCAGCTCGCAGTTCTTCAACGAGATCGCCTGGGCCGAGTCCGAGGGGATCACCACCGGATGGTCCGATGGGACCTTCCGTCCCCTGCAGCCCGTGAACCGGGATGCGATGGCGGCGTTCCTCTACCGTTCCGCCGGGGAGCCTGCCTTCACGCCTCCGCGCACGTCTCCATTCACGGATGTGCCGCGCAGCTCGCTGTTCTACAAGGAGATCGCCTGGGCGGAGGACGAGCGCATCACCACCGGCTGGTCCGATGGGACCTACCGGCCGCTGCAGTCGATCAACCGGGATGCGATGGCGGCGTTCATCTACCGGATGACGATCGACTGACTCCGGGCACCGTGCATGACATGCTCAGGGCTGAACCTTCCGACGAGGGGATGAGCATGGTGAGCAGACGTGGAGTTCTGGGCGGGGCCGCTGCCGCGACGGCACTGCTGCTGGGCGGGTGCGGGTTCGGGCGCAGGAATCTCCTCGCCGCGGCAGAGGAGGCCGCGGCCGGGGTCGAGGGCGTCTCCGCAGTGGAGCTCGAGATGGCCGATGGCGCGAACTTCGAGCGCCTCCTGCGCGGCACCGTCTCCCTGGAGGCGGAGGACCGTGACAGTGGCCTCGTGCTCTTCGACCAGGTGATGCGCGAGGTCGTGACGGTCATCCATGCAGAGCTCGACGATCCGGAGGCTCGCAGCCTCAGGGTCGGGGGGATCACCGCAGCACTCGATGGCGGGGAGGAGCTGACCCCGCTGGATCTTCTCCCCGACCTGTCGATCCCGAATCCACGACGGGATCGGGTGACGGCCGAGTCGTTCTACGAGAAGTACGGACTGAGCTGAGCACGGGATGGCTGGGCGACCGGCGTTCCGCTCGGGCCTCCGCACGGGGCGCTCACAGCGCGCCGCGCCCCACCGTCACGACCTGGGACTGTGCGACGTAGGTCCCTTCCCCGAGATACCTCCCCGTGAGGTCCTCCTGCAGCGCGGAGAGCGTGGGATCGCTGGCGGTGGCTCGGCCCACGCTGCCTGAGTACCCACCCTCGGCGCCACCGCCCGGGCTCATCGAATCATGGTTCGACTCGAGCACGGTGACGGGATGGAGCGAGGAGACCGGATAGCCCGGCAGCGATACCTCGTGCCGGTTCTCCGCCACCAGGGTCCCGCCGTCGACCTGCGCACCGTTCAGGTCGAGCGCCGCGATCAGGTCCCCGCTGGCCCCGCCGGTCCCGATCGTGCTCTCGTGGTTCACGTTCACCGACTGCGTCGACAGCTGCGCGGGGACGACTGTCTGCACCGGCGAGCCCACCGAGAAGGTGTGCGTCACGTCGTAGGTGCCCGGCTGTCCGGAGGCGCTGTTGAAGGTGGGATCGGCGGAGAGATGATTCGCGACGATGCCACCCTGGGAGTGGCCGACGATCATCACCTCCGCACCCGGCGGCACCCCGGCGGCCTCCAACGCGGCCCGGACGTCATCCATCGCGGCCGGATGCTGGCCGGAGACCAGGCGCAGATTCGATCCCCAGTCGCGGGAGTTCCCCTGCGCGCCGTAGGCGCCGGGGGCATCCAGGACGCTCGCTCCTTCGGTGGGCGGGATCTGGATGATGAACGCCGGCTCCCCGCCCTCGAGGCCGCGCACCTCCTGAATGCCGATCTGCCCGTGCTCCAGCGGACCGCCCGGGTTGTCGATGCGCACCGCATCGTTCTGCTCGACCAGCTCCTGCAGGGTCTGAGGGCTCTGCGCCGGGCCCGCATCGACGGTCACCGACTCGACGATGCCGCCGGGCCGGTCATCCAGGAACGGGGTGTCCTGGCCGGTGAGGGCCTCGAAGACTCCGGTGCCGGCGGATCCTGCGGTGACCAGGCCTGCGGCGGCGACCTCGGCGATGGTCGGCACCCGCTCGCCGGTGGCCCAGTCCTCGAGGATCTCCCCGAAGTGGCCGGCGTCCCGCTGGAACTGTGCGAACCCCTCCGTGCGCACCCCGAGCCGATCCAGACCGTCGCCGAGCAGGTCCATCCCGGTGGTGACGCTCCAGCCGATTCCGTCGGAGACCCTGCCCGCCGGCCCCGAGGCCGCTCCGTCGACAGGGATCTCGAGCCACTCCGGGATCCAGGGACCGCCCTCGCGGAGGTGCCCGCCGCTCGTCCCCGAGGCGTCCCCGGGTGGAATCGCGGAGATGCTCGGATCCGTCGGAGCATCCGGGTCAGCGGCGGCATCCGGGACAGCGGTGGCGCCGTCCGGGCTCGAGGCGACGTCCTGCTGATCCGCCTCGTGGAGCGCGTCATCGCCCAGGGCCAGGAGCTCGCCGCACATCTCTTCCAGCCGACTCGCGGCCAGTGTCATCCAGCGAGCCCGGAACGCCTCCGCATCGGAGCCCGTCCATGGCGCCCCCTGCACTGTGCTCCCGAGGCGAGCGGTGAGGCCCTCGACCTCGTCGGAGGCCGTGCGCAGGTGCTCGGCGTGACCGCGCAGCTGCGCGGTGTCCATCCCCCAGAAGGTGTTCATCGCGCGCTGCCTGACCCGGCGCAGGCGCCGGCGAATCGCAGGCCCTCCTCGAGAAGTGGGAGGAGGGTGCCGAGCACGTCGCCACCACCCACCGGATGGACGGCCAGGGAAGGGCCCGAGGGCTGGTCCAGGCGACACAGGCCCTTCTGCCCGGTCACCCAGAGCCTGGACCAGGTCACCGGTCGCTCTGTCACCAGCCCTCTCGGATCGTGGAGGGTCAGGGCGAGGGAGATGCGCGGGCCGGTCGCAGTCAGCGCATCCCGCAGGGTGTCGTCGAGATCCGGGATCGCGGCGAACGCCCCCTCGGGAGGGGCGCCCCGGGTGAGTGCGGCGTAGGCCATGCGGCTCTGCACCGGGGTGAGGCGGAGCGCGTGGGTGCCGCGCACGATCGACAGCTCGGCGGGGTCCAGGTCCACCCCGGACTCCTCGAGCAGCCGGATGACCCTCGCGGGCACGTCCTGGATGCTGAGCTCGGACCACCGCGAGGGCTGGTCCGGATCTGCCTGTTCGACGGTCGTGGCAGCGGGATCCACACCGATCCGCAGCCGTCGCGTCCGCTGCCCGTCCGTCACCGCCACGACCAGCAGCGCAGAGGCCGTGAGCTGTCTCTGCATGAGCTCGAGGCTCGCGCCGTCAGGGAGATCCGCTGGTGGCAGTGGAGTCGGTGCAGAGCCTTCGGCCAGCGCTCGATACACCGGATTCCAGGATGCCTCCGGTCCCGTTCCCCTGCGCGCCCATTGCGAAGCGTGCTCCACGGTCGCGATCACCTCGGTCATCGCACCCCTCCTCGTCTCCGGCGCGACCCCGTCGGCCGCCGGTCCTGCTGCTGAGGCTATGAGCGGGGCCGCATGCCGGTGACGGGCAGCACTCTTCCTGTGGACCGGCACCCGGTGGGGAGGAACGGTCCCAGCCCTGCCTCGTACACTGAACGACGCCCGTTCACCCCTCGTCCCCGCAGGAGCCGCTGTGCAGAAATCTCCCCGCCAGGGGCCATCCCGTCAGGCCATGTCGCCCGCAGTGCGGGAGGTCTACGCGGCGCTGCTCGAGCGCGCGCCCGAGAACCAGATCGAGCCCGACCTCAGCCGCATCACCCGGGTGATGGAGCTGATGGGGGACCCGCAGAACTCGTACCGCTCCATCCGCATCGCCGGCACCAACGGGAAGACCACCACCGCTCGGATCCTCGAGCGGATCCTGCGCGAGGCCGGTCTGCGGACCGGGCGCACCACCAGCCCCCACCTGCGCTCTCCCGTCGAGCGGATCGCGATCGACGGAGCCTCGATCGACGAGGAGGGCTTCCTCCAGGCCTATCGCGATGTCGAGCCCTTCGCTGCGATCGTCGATGCAGAGTCGGAGGCCGCAGGAGGCCCGCCGCTGACGTACTTCGAATATCTGACCGCCATGTCCTTCCAGGCCTTCGCCTCGGCGCCGGTCGACGTCGCCGTGGTGGAGACCGGCCTCGGCGGCACCTGGGACGCGACCGGCGTGGTTACCCCCGACGTCGCCGTGATCACCCCGATCTCCCTGGACCATCAGGAGTACCTCGGGGAGACCATCGCCGAGATCGCGGGGGAGAAGGCAGGCATCCTCACCGCGGAGGCCACCGCGATCATCGCCTCCCAGCCCTATGAGGACGCCGCCGATGTGCTGCGGGCACGGATCGGCGAACTGGGCGCGGAGGCGGCCATCGAGGACCAGCAGATCGGCGTGCTCTCCCACACCCCGGGGGTCGGTGGCCAGATGCTGACCCTCCAGGGCATCGCGGGCCGGTACGAGGATCTCTTCCTCACGCTGCTCGGTGAGCACCAGGCCCGCAACGCCCTGCTCGCGGTGGCTGCCGCGGAGGCGCTGCTCGGGGACGGCAGCACCGCCCTGGACGGGCCGCTGCTCAGCGCCGCGCTGTCGAGCGTCACCTCGCCGGGCCGCGCTGAGGTGGTGCGGCAGGCGCCGACGATCCTGCTGGACGCCGCCCACAACCCGGCGGGAGCGCTGTCGCTGGTCGAGACGGTCCGGGAGAACTTCCGCTTCACCCGCACCATCGGACTCATCGGGATCCTGCAGGGGAAGGACGCCGCCGGGATCCTCGACGTGCTCGAACCGCTGCTGGACGCTGTGGTGATCACCCAGTCGAGCTCCCCGCGCGCGATTCCTGCCGACCAGCTCGCGGACCTCGCCCGTGACATCTTCGATGATGAGGACCGCGTCTTCGAGCAGGGGAGCCTGCCCGATGCCATCCAGGCCGCCGTGGACCTCGCCGAGATGGAGGGGGATCAGTTCGGAGGCGTGGTGGCTGCCGGATCGGTGACGCTCGTCGCCGAGGTGCGAGAGCTGCTCGGCGCGCCGGGAGAGGAGTGACGATGGACCTCGATCTCACCCCCTCCGCGCGCCCCCATGGCGCACAGCGGATGATCGCCTCGACGCTCCTCGTCATCGAGGCCTTCGTGGTGTTCTTCGCCGCGCTCGTTGCCCACCAGCTCGCTCCCGGGGACCGGCTGCTCACCTGGACCTGGAGCCTGCTGGCCATGCTCCTCCTGGTGCTCTGCTCTGGGCTGCTCCGGCGTGGTGCCTGGCCGTACTGGCTGGGGCTGGTGCTGCAGCTGCCGGTCATCCTGCTCGGGATCCAGGTGACCGCGATGTGGGTGGTGGGCATCCTGTTCGCAGCGCTGTACGCCTATGGCATTTTCAAGGGCCACCAGCTGGACGGCGAGAAGGACACGGTCGACGCCGAAGTGTGGGCGGCCCGTTCCCGGGATCCGGACGGCCCCACCTCCTGACCGTCCCGGCCCCACGGAGCTGCTCCGCACTTCGACGGTCCCGCTCGTGGGTACCCTGGTGCCATGACCGCACAGCGCACACTCGTCCTGCTCAAGCCCGATGCCGTTCAGCGCAGCCTGCGCGGGGAGATCATCCGCCGCATCGAGGCCAAGGGCTACGACATCCTCGCCCTCACCCAGCGCTCCGCCACCGCGGAGGAGCTCTCCTCGCACTACGCCGAGCATGAGGGCAAGCCCTTCTATCCCGGGCTCGTCGATTACATGGGCTCCGCCCCGCTGGTCGCCATCGTTGTGGAGGGGGAGGGCGCGATCCCCGGATTCCGCTCGTTGGCCGGTGCAACCAACCCCACCGAGGCAGCCCCCGGCACCATCCGTGGCGACCTCGCCCGCGAATGGGATCTCCCCGTCATCCAGAACCTCGTCCACGGCTCGGACTCCGAGGAGTCCGCGGCCCGCGAGATCGCGATCTGGTTCCCCGAGCTGGGCTGAGCCTCCCTGAGCTGGACCTCTCCGGCTCTCTGCACCGCAGGACCCGCACGCCACGGCGAGGGTGAGGCGCGCCGCATCCCGCGGTCCCGCTCCGCCCCCGCTGCGGCGTGCACAATGACGAGCATGGAACTGCCCTTCGTCGTCATCCTTTTTCTGGTGCTTGCCGTGCTGCTCGCCGCAGGGATCCTGATCGTGGTCGCACTGCCGCATCTGAAGAGCCGCGCGAAGCATGACCAGCAGGAGAGCGACCCCCGGCACAGCTCCCGCACACGTCGGTGAGCACCCGTCGGCGCGCTGAATCGCAGTCAGCACCGGGGCTCGCCGGGACGCACAGCAGTGCGGAGGCGTCCCTGGGAGATCACTGTCCAGGGTGCCCGATGCTCGCGGCCTAGACTGGCGGCTGTCCTCGCCGCTTCGTCGGCTTCCCCGACCTCGGAGGTGACCCGTGGATCCCGATGCCCTACTCGCACTGATCGCTGGCAGCGGCGGAGGCGTGCTCGTGCTCGGCGCCGGCGCCTGGGCCTATATCCGCAGCCGCGGGCGGAAGAAGTCCTCGGACGACACCGCCTCGCAGGACCCCACCGGCCATGGCAGCGATACCCAGCCCTCCCGCACCGCCACCGCGGTCAAGGAGCGGCCTGCCGCGCCGACCTGGGCCGACACCCTGTCACCGGCTCCCACGAAGCCCGCTGCACAGGACTCTCAGGCCACGCCACCTGCGCCTGCCGCGGCCCCGGGCTCGACCTCCGAGTCCCATGCCGCAACCCCTGCGAGCGCTCCGGAGTCCACCGCACCGGCGGATGTTCCCTTCGACCAGGAGAACGCCCCCGCACCTTCGGCCATCGACGAGCCGCCTGCCGCTGCTGCCTCCCGCACCGCTGAAACCTCCAGCAGGACTGGCACGACGTCCACCGACGCTGACGTCGCGCCTTCGACGGACCCTGCAGGCCCGGCCGTGGACCCTGCAGAGGCGGAGACGCCGGCAGCCCCGGCAGCGGGCGAGACCGCGACCCCGGTGCAGGGCACGTCCGCCACCCCGGCCCTCGACACCCCCGAGGCCCCGGCCGACCGCATGGTGCGCCTGCGCGAGCGGCTCTCCCGCTCCGGCGCCCTGGGTCGCGGCATCCTCACCCTGCTCACCCGCGGCAGCAGCGTGGACGAAGACACCTGGGACGAGATCGAGGAGACGCTGCTGCTGGCGGACCTCGGCCCGGACGCCACCGACGAGATGCTCGAGAACCTCCGCCGCCGCATCCAGGTGCTCGGCACCGACGATGCCGCCGCGGTGCGCGAGGTGCTCCGTGAGGAGCTCGTGGCCCTGGTGGACCCGGACCTGGACCGCCGCCTGGCCGCCACCCGACGCACTGCACCGGACGGCACCGAGGTGCCCTCGGTGATGCTCATGGTCGGGGTCAACGGCACCGGCAAGACCACCACCGTCGGCAAGCTCGCCCGGGTCCTGGTCGCCGCCGGTCGCACCGTCGTGCTGGGCGCGGCGGACACCTTCCGCGCCGCGGCCGCCGACCAGCTCCAGACCTGGGGCTCGCGCGTGGGCGTGGACACCGTGCGCTCGGACCGGGACGGCGCGGATCCCGCCGCCGTCGCCTTCGACGCGGTCAAGGAGGGGATCGCCCAGGGTGTTGATGTGGTCATCATCGACACCGCCGGCCGCCTCCAGAACAAGAAGGGGCTGATGGACGAGCTGGGCAAAGTGCGGCGGGTGGCCGAGAAGGGCCTGCACGGCGATCACGTCGCCGAGGTGCTCCTGGTCATCGACGCCACCACCGGCCAGAACGGCATGCAGCAGGCGCGAGTGTTCTCCGAGGCGGTCAACATCACCGGCCTCGTGCTCACCAAGCTCGACGGCACCGCCAAGGGCGGGATCGTCGTCAACGTGCAGCGCGAGATCGGCGTCCCGGTGAAGATGGTGGGCCTCGGGGAGGGCATGGACGACCTCACGCCCTTCGACGCCTACGGCTTCGTCGACGCTCTGCTCGAAGACTGACTGCTCGAAGGCTGACTGCTCGAGGGCTGAGCACGTCGACCGTCACCTGAGCAGGCTGCCCGTGGCCTGTGCACGCTGCCCGTGGCCTGGGCACCGGCCCGGAAGGCTCCTCCTCTCGGACCCCCGTCGCTCGCGGCGGGGGTCCGTCGTGCTCGGCCCTGTCCAGCGCGCGGGACGGTGGGTCACGGAACGGTCACGGCGACCTTCCGGCCTAGGCGCTCATCAGCCCCGGCAGCACGATGAGGCCACGGCCCGCACGGCCGTTCGGCCCGGGGTCGAGGTACTCGTCCCGGGACCGGTCCTCCTCACTCCCAGGAGCTGCCATGCCCTTCGTCCTCGACACCGGAGCGACCGCCTGGATTCTCACCAGCGCCGCTCTGGTGCTGCTCATGACGCCAGGCCTGTCCCTGTTCTACGGCGGCATGGTCCGTGCCCGCACCGTGCTGAACATGATGCTGATGTCCTTCAGCGCCATTGCCGTGGTGGCCGTGGCCTGGACCCTCGCCGGCTATTCGATCGCCTTCGGCACCGACATCGGCGGCCTCTTCGGCAACCCGCTGGACCACCTGGGCCTGGCAGGCACCGACGAGCAGTCGCTGCTCGGCGGCAGCGGCGTGCCCTTCCTGGTGGCGGCCGGCTTCCAGATGACCTTCGCGATCATCTCCACCGCGCTGATCTCCGGTGCCATCGCCGATCGCGTCAAGCTCGGGACCTGGATGGTGTTCGCCGCGATCTGGGTGCTCATCGTGTACGCACCCCTGGCCCACATGGTCTGGGGCGGCGGACTGCTCAGCGGTGACGGCCCCTTCGCTGCGATCGCCGAGCCGATCGACTTCGCCGGCGGCACCGTCGTCCACATCAACGCCGGCGTCGCCGGTCTGGTGCTCGCGCTCGTGGTCGGCGTCCGTAAGGGCTTCGGCAAGGAGGCGATGAAGCCGCACAACCTGCCGCTGGTCATGCTCGGCGCTGCCCTGCTGTGGTTCGGATGGTTCGGCTTCAACGGCGGCTCCGCCGGCACGGCCGACGCCACCGCGGGCCTCGCCTGGGTCAACACCACCGTCGCGACCGCCGGGGCGATGCTCGGCTGGGCGCTCGTGGAGCGGATCCGCGACCAGCACATCACCTCCCTCGGCATGGCCTCCGGAGTGGTCGCGGGCCTGGTCGCGATCACACCCGCCGCCGCCGCGCTCACCCCGCTCACCTCGATCGTGCTGGGCCTGGTCGCAGGCCTCGCCTGCGCCCTCGCCGTCGGCCTCAAGTACCGCTTCGGGATCGACGACTCCCTCGACGTGGTCGGCGTCCACCTGGTGGGCGGCCTCGTCGGCACCATCGGCATCGGCGTCCTCGCGGCCGACGGCGGACTGCTGTTCGGCGGCGGCGTGAGCCTGCTGCTGGTGCAGATCCTCGTGGCACTCGCCGCGATGGCCATCTCGGGGGTGCTCACCCTCGCCATCGCCCTGGTGCTCAAGTACACGATGGGCTGGCGGGTGCCCGAGGCGGACGAGCGCGCGGGTATCGACATCACCCAGCACGCCGAGTCCGGATACGATCTCGCCGGAGCGCTGTCCTCCCGCCGTGACCGTCCCGCCCCCGTCCCCTTCGCCGGGACGGAGGTTGCGGAACCCCGCAACCCGGCCCCGACGCCCCTCGCCGCCCCCTCGGTCGAGGCGGACCCCACCCCGGTCACCACAGGAGAGACTCGATGAAGCTCATCACCGCGATCATCCAGCCGCACGCGCTGCAGGCGGTCACAGACTCCCTGCGCGAGTACGGGGTCAGCGGGATCACCGTCACCGAGGTCGCCGGCTACGGTCGCCAGGGCGGCCACACCGAGGTCTACCGCGGCGCCGAGTACACGATCGACACCATCCCGAAGATCAAGCTCGAAGTGCTCGCCGAGGAGATCGACGAATCCGCGATCATCGACCTGATCGTCGCCGGCGCGCGCACCGGGCGGATCGGGGACGGCAAGGTCTGGACCACCGAGGTCGGCACCCTGGTGCGGGTCCGCACCGGTGAACGGGGTGCGGATGCCCTCTGAGGCGCTCTCCTCCCGCCGCATCTCGCAGGTGCTCCATGAGGGCTTCGCGGATCCCGCTGCCGGCCCCTCCCGTCGTCTCGCCCAGTCCGACCTCGTGGACGACTGGCTGCGCGAGCTGTGGGAGCGGGCCGGCGCCCCCGCGTCCGGGGCGGCGCTGGCCGCCATCGGCTCCCTGGGCCGGCGCTCCCTCGGTCCCGGCAGCGACCTCGACCTGGTGCTGCTGCTGGACGCCGAACTGGTCGACCAGGCGGAGGCGGCCCGGCTGGCGAGCGCGCTGTGGTATCCGATCTGGGACTCGGGCACCTCGCTCGACCACTCCGTGCGCAGCCCCGTCGAGTGCGAGGAGGTCGCCCGGAAGGACCTGCGGGCCGCGATCTCGCTGCTGGACCTGCGGGTGATCGCGGGCGATGCAGAGCTCGTCGAGGACACTGCGAGGCGCCTGCGCAGCCAGTGGCGCCGCGAGGCCCGGCGCCGAGTGGGGGAGCTGGTCGACCTCGCGACCGACCGCGTCCGCCGCCGCGGCTCCCTCGCGCACTCCTCCGAGCCGAATCTGAAGTCCGACCGCGGCGGCCTGCGGGACATCACCGTCATCCGCGCTCTCGCCGAGAGCTGGCTGGCCGACCACGACCACGAGGTGGTCGATGACGCCTCCCGCACCCTGCGCGACGCGCGCGATGCGCTGCAGGCCGTCACCGGGTCCTCGGGCACCCGCCTGGGCCGCGCTGATCAGGACGCGGTCGCCGCGCTCACGGGGCACGCCAACGCCGACGATCACCACGCCGTGCTCGCCGAGGCCGCCCGCGCCGTGACCTGGGAGCTGCATCGCGCCGTCCGTGCCGCCGAGGCCGCGATCGCCCCCGGCGGCGCCGCCACCCGCGGGCAGGGCGCCGAGCGCCGTCCGGCCCTGACCCGGCTGCCCCACGGCGTGCTGGTCCAGGCCGGAGAGGTCTCCGTCGACCCGGACTCCCGCGACCTGCTGCGCGACATGGCCGCGGTCCGCCACGCCGCCACCACCGGCCTGCCGCTGGCCGACGCGACCCTCGCCCGTATGGCCCAGGGCTCCGCCGAGCCCCTGCTGCCCGCCCAGCGGGACGTCCTGGTCGACGCCCTGGCGGGGGAGCACTTCGCGGAGGTCTACGAAGCGCTCGACGTGAAGGGCATCTTCGAGCGGTGGGTGCCGGGATGGGCCGAGATCCGCAACCGCCCGCAGCGCTCGGCCGTGCACCGCTTCACGGTGGACCGCCACCAGGTGGAGACCGTGCTCGAGGCGCAGCGGTTCCTGTCCCGGGTCAGCCGCCCCGACCTGCTGCTGGTCACCGCCCTGCTGCACGACCTCGGCAAGCGGCCCGGCAGCCGCGACCACGCCGCCGAGGGTGCGCCGCTGGCCGAGAAGGCCGCCCGCCACCTCGGCTTCGACCGGGACGACGCCCGACTGGTGGGGGTCCTGGTGCGGGAGCATCTCACCCTGATCGAGCTCTCCACCGGCCGCGACCTCGCCGATCCCACCACCCTGCGCGAGCTGCTGAGCGCGGTCGATGAGAGCCTCGAGGGTCTCGAGATCCTCCGTGCCCTCACCGAGGCCGATGCCATCGCGGCCGGCCCGTCGGCCTGGTCGACCTGGCGCGCGGACCTCGTCGAGCACCTCACAGCAGTGGCCCGCGACGCCCTCAGCGGCACCGCCGCCGCTCCGCGCACCCGGCTGGCCCCGCAGCGACCCGCGCAGGAGGCGGTGCGGGCCGCTGTGCTGCGCGCCGGTGGTGCCCAGGTGCTCTATCCGGCGCACCTGGAGGACGAGCCGATCTCCCAGATCTGCCTGGGTGCCCCTGACGGCGCCGGGGTCTTCGCCGCCATGGCGCGGGTGCTGGTGCGGCTGCGGCTGGACGTGCACAGCGCGGTGGTGATGACCATGGACGGCGTCGCCGTGAACACCTGGTGGGTCGCCGGCGTCCCGTCGGAGCTCCCGCATCCTTCCGTGCTGCGCACCGCACTGGACCGCGAGCTCGCCCACCGCGACCGGGCCGACGCCCGGGTCCTCGAGCTGCCGCCCGCCCCGCCGCCCCGCACCACCGAGGACACCCCGGTGGTGACGCTGCTGCCGGGGGCCTCCCGGGAGGCCACCGTGGTGCAGGTCAACGCGCGCAACCGCCCCAGCCTGCTGGCCGACGTCGCCGGGGTGATCGCCGACCACCGCATCCAGGTGCGCAGCGCCCACGTGATGACCCTGGGCCGGCGTGCGGTCGACGTGCTGTACCTGACCGACCAGCACGGGAGAGCGCTGGACCCGCCCGCAGTGGGCCGGATCGTCGCGGCGCTGATGGAGGCCGCGGGGACCTGAGCAGTCGCCTGCTGGCCGCGTCCGCGGCGCCGGACCGGTGAGCCCTGCCGGACCTGGCGGTGGACACGCGAACGGGACGGGGCGGCGAGGGTGGCGGTTCTCTCCTGTGGGCCTGACCGCGCATCCTGGGGCGGCGGCGCCGGGCGCACTACACTGAGGCGGTCCATTCGACCAAGGGGAAGCGCTTCGTGTTCAACAACCTCTCCGATCGCATCACAGCGTCGCTGAAGGGTCTGCGCGGCCATGGCCGCCTCACCGAAGCGGACGTCGACAAGACGATCCGCGAGATCCGTCGTGCCCTGCTCGACGCCGACGTCGCCGTCTCGGTGGTGCGCGAGTTCACCGGGCGCGTCCGCGAGCGCGCGCTCGGCGAAGAGGTCTCCAAGGCTCTGAACCCTGCCCAGCAGGTCGTCAAGATCGTCAACGACGAGCTGGTCGAGGTGCTCGGCGGGGCCACCGGTGAGCTGCACTGGGCGAAGAACCCGCCCACGGTCATCATGCTCGCCGGCCTGCAGGGCGCTGGCAAGACCACCCTCGCCGGCAAGCTCGCGAAGTGGATGAAGTCCGAGGGCCACACTCCGCTGCTGGTCGCCGCTGATCTGCAGCGCCCCAATGCCGTGACCCAGCTGCAGGTCGTCGGCGAGCGGGCCGGGGTGCCGGTCTTCGCCCCCGAGCCGGGCAACGGCGTGGGAGACCCGGTGCTGGTGGCGATGAACGGCGTCTCCACCGCCCAGTTCCAGCAGCATGACGTGGTCATCGTCGACACCGCGGGCCGTCTCGGCATCGACGAGGAGATGATGGAGCAGGCGCGGAACATCCGCGACGCCGTCAATCCTCACGAGACCCTGTTCGTGGTCGACGCGATGATCGGTCAGGACGCCGCCCGCGTCGCCGAGGCCTTCCGCGACGGCGTCGGCTTCACCGGCGTGGTGCTCTCCAAGCTCGACGGCGACGCCCGTGGCGGCGCGGCGCTGTCGATCACCGGCGTGACCCAGCGCCCGATCCTGTTCGCCTCCACCGGTGAGAGCCTCGACGAGTTCGAGCGCTTCCACCCGGACCGCATGGCTAACCGCATCCTCGATATGGGTGATGTGCTCACCCTGATCGAGCAGGCGGAGAAGGCCTTCGACCACGAGGAAGCGGAGAAGGCCGCCGCGAAGCTGGCCTCCGGCGAGGACTTCACGCTCGACGACTTCCTCTCCCAGATGCAGCAGCTCAAGAACATGGGCAGCATCAAGAAGATGCTCGGCATGCTCCCGAACATGGGCCAGTACCGCGAGGCGCTGGACAACTTCGACGAGGGAGAGATCGGCAAGGTCGAGGCGATCATCCGCTCGATGACGCCGCAGGAGCGCAACGACCCCAAGCTCATCAACGGCTCGCGCCGCAACCGCATCGCCAAGGGCTCCGGCACCAGCGTGCAGCAGATCAATCAGCTGCTGGAGCGGTTCAAGCAGGCCCAGCAGATGATGAAGACGATGGGCAAGGGCATGGCCGGCGGTGGCATGCCCGGGATGCCCGGCGGCCCCGGCATGGGGATGGGCAAGAAGTCCCGCGGCAAGCAGGCCCCGCAGAAGCAGCTCAAGAAGGGCAAGTCCAAGAACCCCGCCAAGGCTGCACGCGAGCAGGCCGAGGCCGCGAAGCGGGCCGCAGCAGGCGGCGGTCCCGGTGGCCAGGGCGGATCGGCCTTCGGCGGCGGCGCCGGTGGAGGAGCCCAGCAGGCCGGCCAGCCGGATCTCTCCGACTTCGACCCCAATCAGCTCCCCCCGGAGATGCAGAAGCTGTTCGGCGGCAAGTGACTGCCGCGGCTGCCGGGCTCGGCGTGGCTGCTGGGGTCGACGTGGCCAGATGAAGAAAGGTGCCAGGAGACTGGCACCTTTCTTCATCTGACCAAGCCCGGCCGGGGCCCGACCCCCGACAAGGGCCTGCGGTTTTCTGGCCCCGCCGCGGGCCAAAAAGTTCCAGCAATCCGGCACTTATCTTCGCCTGGCCAAGCCCGGCGCCCGCCACGTGCCGAAAGGTTCCAGGAATCTGGCACGTTTCTTCATCTGGCTGGGCCTTGCCTGGATCGACCCCTTCTCGGGCCCGCGCCCAGGTCCGCCGCAGGCCCAAGCCCAGGTCCGCCGCGGGCCCACGCCCGGGTCCGCCGCTGGTCCACTCCCGCCCACGGGCCGAAAGGTTCCAGGAGAGTGGCACGTTCTTCCCCGGCGGGCCGGTCTGAGACTCTCGAAGCCACTCTCGACCTGGCCCCAGCACCTGTCTCTTCCTCCACAGCCGTGCATCATCCACAGCGGGGGTGAGCCCGGCCCAGGCCGGTCCTCTCCTCTTTACGCTCGAGCAATGTCACTTCGACCCGAGGACCTGCGCAGGGGCGTCTTCTACAGCCGTGCGCGCCTGCTCGAGGACGGTATGCATCGGCGTGACCTCGCCTCGCACGCCATGCGCCGGGTGCTCCCCGGATGGTGGGCCCGCTCCGATGCCGAGCTGGCCTTGGAGGGGCTCGCCCGGTTCTTCGTGACGCACGTCCGGCCGGGGGCGGTGCTCAGCCACCAGACCGCGGCCGAGATCCTCGGCGTGCCGCTGCCTGTGCCGCTCACCCTCGTGGGCGGGTCCGCTCTGCACTGCAGGGGGCCGGGCGGCACCGGCGCGACGGCGGGATCGCTGGTCGTGGTGCACGCGGCTCTCGCTCAGCGGGAGATCTCCCATAAGGGTCTGCCGATGGTCCATCCGCTCCTCGCCCTGCAAGACATCGCCGCGCGCCTGCGGCCGGTGGATCTCGTCGTGGCGCTCGACGCACTGGCGACCGATCGCTTCGGCGCGAAACGTCGGGTCCGCATGGCTGAGATGGCAGAGATCGTCGAGGAGCTGTGTGGCCGGGGCGCCCCGGCGCTGCGGAGCGCGCTCCCGCACGTGCGTGAGCGCTCGTGGTCCCCGATGGAGACCAAGGTGAGACTGCAGCTGCTGCGGCACGGGTACCCGGAGCCCGCGCTGAACCACCCCGTCGTCGAAGCGTCCACGGGGATCGAGTACTTCATCGATCTCGCCTACCCGGAGAAGAGGATCGCGATCGAGTACGACAGCGAGGATCACCGCCTCGATCGCAGAGCGTGGCAGCACGACATCAACAAGAACGATGTCCTGCACGAGTCGGGGTGGAAGGTCATCCGGGTGACGGTCGCGGACCACCGTCGGCCGCAGGTCTTCTTCGCCCGCCTGGACGATGCACTGCAACGCCGACGAGGCCCCGGATGACACCCCTGGCGCCGACGAAGCACTCGCCCGGCCGGACAGGACGGGACAGGACGGGACGGGACGGGACAGGATGGCCGGACCCGAGGTGGCCCCCGGTGCTCAGATACCCTCGGATCATGCGCACTCCCGTCGGCCCATCCCCGGCCCTGCACCTGCGCGGGCCGGTCCTGCTGGGCCCCGACCGCGAGCTGCCGGAGGCGTGGGTGGCGGACGGCCGGATTCATCATGAGCGCCCCGAGCTCCCGGCCGGCGAGGAGGTCCTCGCGCTCGACGGCTTCACGGTCCCCGGCCTCGCGGATCTGCACTGCCACCTCGGGATCGCCGACGGCGGCGGGGGCACCACGCTCGAACAGGCCCGTCAGCAGGCGCTCACGGACCGCGACACCGGCGTGCTGCTGATCCGCGACGCCGGTTCGATCATCGACACCTCTCCGCTCCAGCAGCACAGCGACCTGCCGCGGCTGATCCGCTGCGGCCGACACCTCGCCCGCACCCGCCGCTACCTGATCGGCTACGCCGACGAGGTCGAGCCTGAGGCCCTCCCGGCCGCGGTGACTCGCGAGGCGCACCGCAGCGACGGGTGGGTGAAGCTGGTGGGGGACTGGATCGACCGCAGCCTCGGCGACCTGGCCCCGTGCTGGGACGCGGAGGACTTCCGCGCAGCGGCCGATGCCGCTCATGATGCGGGCGCCCGCATCACCACCCACACCTTCGACGAGGCGACCCTGTCGCTCGCCCTCGACGCCGGCTTCGACTGCCTCGAGCATGCCACCGGGCTCACCGACGCGACGATCGCCCGCGCCGCCGAGGCCAGCGTGCCCGTGGTCACCACGCTCGTGAACGTCGACGAGTTCGAGGCTTATGCGAGCCAGGGGGAGCGGAAGTTCCCCGCCTACGCCGCGCACATGCGTCGCCTGCGGGCGGGCCGATTCGACCGCACCCGCGATGCGCACGACGCCGGCGTGCAGCTGCTGGTCGGCACCGACGCCGGGGGAGTGCTGGGCCACGGCATCATCCACGACGAACTCGACGAGCTGGCCCGCGCCGGACTCACTGCCGCCACGATCCTGGACGCTGCCGCCTGGGCACCGCGCCGCTTCCTCGATGTGCCCGGGCTGGAGGAGGGGGCCCCGGCTGATCTGCTGGTGGTGCCGCGGGATCCGCGTGAGGACCACCGCGCGTTGCGGGAGCGCAGCCGGGTGGTGCTGGGCGGCAGGATCGTCGCCTGACGTCGTGCGCGAGGCGGTGAGGTCCGTGCACCACGGCGGGCGCGAGGCCAGCGTGTCCGCGCACCGGGGCGGGCACGGCTGCGCCAGCGGGTGACGCGCTGCGAGGCGTGTGCCCCGGCGCACACGGATCGGGGTGGAACGTCGACCCGGATCCCTGGCATAATCAACCCCTGTATGTGCATGGACCGGCCCTCTACCAGCCTGTGCACGACACCCCGAGAACCGCCAGCGCCCGCATGACCCCACAGGCTGCGGCGGGACTCACCCGAACATCTTTGAAGGAGTCCACCCACGTGGCTGTCAAGATCCGTCTGAAGCGCATGGGCAAGATCCGTGCACCGTACTACCGCATCGTCGTCGCCGACTCGCGCAAGAAGCGCGATGGCGCCGTGATCGAGGAGATCGGCAAGTACCACCCGACCGAGCATCCCTCGGTCATCGAGGTCGAGTCCGAGCGTGCACAGTACTGGCTCGGCGTCGGCGCACAGCCGACCGAGCAGGTCGCTGCGCTGCTGAAGATCACCGGCGACTGGCAGAAGGCCAAGGGCGAGGGCGACGCCGCCGGCACCCTGAAGACCGCCGAGGTCAAGAAGACCGCCGAGGAGCTCATCGCCGACGCCGACAAGGCTGCCGCCGAGTCCCGCGAGGGCGCGAAGAAGGCCAAGGACGCGAAGGACGCCGAGACTGCAGAGGTCGAGGCCGGTTCCGAGGAGGCCCCGGCCGAGGGCGAGACCACCGCCGACGCCGACGCCGCGGCGACCGACGAGGCCTGAGATGAGCGCCCGCGCCGACGCACTCGACCACCTGGTCCGGGGCATCGTCGATGACCCGGAGGCCGTGGCCGTGACCGAGAAGTCCACGCGACGCGGTCCGCTCCTCGAGGTCCGGGTCGGCGCCGCCGACCTCGGCCGTGTCATCGGACGGTCCGGCCGCACCGCCCGTGCCCTGCGCACGGTCACCGCAGCCCTGTCGGATGACGATGTGCGGGTCGACATCGTCGACGTCGACCGGCGCTGAGTTGCCTCGAGCCACTTCACGGAGCGGTGCTGCCTATCGGACCGAGAGGTCCGGGCAGCACCGCTCCTGGCTTTCCGGGTCGCGTCAGCCACAGGCGGTCGGATCCCGCGACCCGAAGGCTGTCGCCTCCCGCGTTGGTGCCGTCCTGCTGGGCCTGACCCTGCTGCTGGCAGGATGTGCAGCCGGTGGCACGAGTACCGAGGAGACCGTGCCCGGCACCGGAGCCGCCAGCACCGGCACCGTGGAGGAGACGCTCACCGAGGACCCCGCCCTCGATGCGGCATGCGCAGCCTTCTGGGGCGATCCGGATTACACCGATCCGCTCTCCAGGACCACCCTGGACCGAGCCGCGACCGCCCCGGAGGCGGGACCTACGGACCCTTTCTTCTATGAGATGACCGGGGACGACATCGACAGTGCTTTCGACGCAGCCCCCACGGCGGCGAAAGAGGCCGCAGCGGCACTGTCAGAGTGGTTCCGCACGGAGCCCGAGCGGGGCGCCGAGGCGGATGGCGACGCCTTCCGCATCGCCTGGGACGGAGTGGCCGGCAGCTGCAGCGGAGTCTCCGCCGCGGCGAGCTGGGCCGTGGGTCCAGGAGCCGACGGCACCAAACCGGCGGCCCTGGTCTGTGCTGATGTGTTCGACACGCCCGGCACCCTCACCCATTTCGGCAACGCCAATGTGCTGACCTCGAACATGTTCAAGCTGGTGGGGCTCTCTGCCCGGGAGGTCCCTGCGGATCGGATGGACGAGGTGCGGGAGACCTCGGACCTGCTGACCGCGGAGATCCTGGCAGTGGACGATGACGCGGTGGCCACAGCCCTCGAGCAGGTCCGCGTTCCGTTCCAGGACGCACTGGCGGGTGACTCCTGGTCGGACGGCCTGGATCAGCCGCTGACCGCGCTGAGCACCGCCTGCACTGACGCCGGGTACTCCTCACCGGACCCCGGGGAGATCGAGAACGGCGCCGTCATCGGCGCGAACGCCGCCCGCGAGGACGGCATGGACTACGGAGAAGGCTCATGAGCACACTCGACGTCATCGTCGCGACCATCGGCAGAGCGCATGGACTGCGCGGCGAGGTCGCACTGATCCTGCGCACCGACCAGCCCGAGGAGCGCCTGCAGGATGGCACCGCCTTCGACGTGCACGTCGACGGCCGTGCCCGCACGCTGACCGTGGGGCGATCCAGGCGCCAGCAGGACCGCTGGTACGTGAGCTTCGACGAGGTCGCTGATCGCACCGACGCCGAGTCCCTGCGCGGCGTGGACCTGACGATCGCGGTGGATGAAGAGCAGGAGGCCGACGAGGACCCCGAGGCCTGGTACCCGAGCCAGCTCAAGGGCCTGATCGTGCGCCATGTGGACGGCCGTGAGCTCGGCACCGTCATGGGAGTGGAGCACTACCCGGCACAGGACCTGCTGGTGGTGCGCACCCTGGACCGCCGTCGGGTCCAGCTGCCGCTGGTCGACGAGCTGGTGCCCGAGGTAGACATCGAGGCGGGCGTGGTGATCGCCGATCCTCCCGGCGGACTCTTCGACGCCCTTCCCGAGGACGAGCAGGGCCCGGAGCCGGAGACCTCCGCACCCCCGCGCGGGAAGCGCTGAGACCGACGATGCGCATCGACGTCATCACGATCTTCCCCGAGTACCTCGCGCCGCTCGAGCTGTCCCTGATCGGCAAGGCCCGTCGCGAGGGCCTCGTCGACCTGCACGTGCACGATCTGCGGCAGTGGACCCATGACCGCCACCGCACTGTGGACGACTCTCCGCTGGGCGGCGGCGCCGGCATGGTGATGAAGCCCGAGCCCTGGGCAGCAGCTTTCGCCGGGGTGCGCGTCGAGGGCCAGGAATCCCTCGGGGTCGACGTCGAGCCCCTGATCGTCTTCCCCAACCCTGCCGGGGCTCCCTTCGTCCAGGCCACCGCCCAGGAATGGTCACAGCGCGAGTGGATCATCTTCGCCTGCGGCCGGTACGAGGGCATCGACGAGCGGGTCTACGAGCATCTCGCCGATATCGGCTGCGAGGTGGCGCTCGCTTCCCTGGGCGACTACGTGCTCAACGGCGGCGAGGTCGCCGTGCTCGCGATCACCGAAGCGGTGGTGCGCCTGGTCCCCGGGGTGGTCGGCAATGCCGAGTCTCTCGTCGAGGAGTCCCATTCCGACGGACTGCTCGAGTACCCGCTCTACACGAGGCCCGCCAGCTGGACCGATCCCCTCGGGATGGTCCGGGAGGCGCCGCCGATCCTGCTCTCCGGGGACCATGCGAAGATCGCCGCCTGGCGTCGTGAGCAGTCCGTCCAGCGCACCGGTGAACGCCGCCCCGACCTGCTCCAGTGACCCGGACACCCGCAGCCGCCCGGCCTGCGTGACGCAGACGACAGTTCCGTACGCTGTGACCAGCGGCGACGAGAGGTCAGGGGCTTGCCGCGACTGGTCCCGCGCTGGCACAATGACCTCTTGTGCGCACCGCGCGCTCCTCTGCCTCAGGGGAGGGGCGCAGCAAGCGGTCGGGATGTTCCGTGGCGATGGGAGTCGCCGCCAGAGTCCCAGCACACCGGTACGGGGAGTTCGCTCCTCGCCGGATCGACAGTTCATGACGGGCCTCCCGCATCTCGGGAAGCTCGACGAACGAAGCTGTCCGACCTGAGGCGGAGGGCTGGAGAAGCATCATGCAGAAGCTCGATGAGCTCGACAAGGCCTCGCTGCGCGAGGACGTCCCCGCGTTCCGCGCCGGCGACAACGTCAAGGTCCACGTGAAGGTCATCGAGGGCAACCGCTCTCGTATCCAGGTCTTCCAGGGCTACGTCATCGGCCGTCAGGGCCACGGCGTGGGCGAGACCTTCCGCGTCCGCAAGATCTCCTTCGGCGTCGGCGTGGAGCGCGTGTTCCCCGTGCACGCACCGACCGTCGACAAGATCGAGGTCGTCACCCGTGGCGACGTCCGTCGCGCGAAGCTGTACTACCTGCGCAACCTCACGGGCAAGAAGGCCCGCATCAAGGAGAAGCGCGACCACTCCTGATCTCAGGAATGTCCCGCGACAACGCGAACGGACGGCGGCGGCCCCACTCGGTGGTGGCCGCCGCCGTCTGCGTCGTGCTGCTGCTGGTGATCGCACTGCTGGCGCGGGAGTTCGTCGCCCAGCCGTTCCGTGTCCCCTCGGCGTCGATGTCGCCGACCCTCGAGCCCGGTGACGTGCTCCTGGCGGACCGATCGCAGCGCGGCACCGCGGAGCGCGGTGACATCGTGGTCTTCGACGGCATCGGGTACTTCGCCCCGTCCGCGTCCGACGGCGACCGCTACTGGGTCAAGCGTGTGATTGCGATCGATGGAGACCGCGTCACCTGCTGCGATCCGAACGGCGCGATCACCGTGGATGGCGTCCCTCTGGAGGAGCCCTATCTGCCCGAGGGCACGGTCCCCAGCGAGATCGAGTTCGATCTGCAGGTCCCCGCAGGTCATATGTTCGTGCTCGGCGACAACCGCGCCGACTCCACCGACTCCCGTCACCTGCTCGGCGCTCCGGGCGGTGGGATGGTCCCGCTGGACCGCGTCGTGGGGGAGGCGGATCGCATCGTGTGGCCTCTCACTCGCAGCGGTGCCCTCTGACGCCCAGCATCTGCCGATAGGATCACCGCGATGAACGCGTCCGAAGAACCTCGCCCTGCTGTGTCCGATTCTGCGGACCCCGCACCTGGTGAGGACCGCTCCGACGCGGAGCGCGACTCCGAGCGCACCCACCGCCGTCAGCGGATGCCGCTGTGGCTCGACACCCTGGTCACCATGGCGGTCGCCCTGGTCATCGCCGTGCTGGTGAAGACCTTCCTGATCCAGCCCTTCTACATCCCCTCCGCTTCGATGAACCCGACCCTGCTGGAGAACGACAAGATCCTCGTCTCCAAGCTCAGTCCCGGAGTGTTCGACCTGCAGCGCGGGGACGTCATCGTCTTCGAGGACCCCGATGATTGGATCCCGGGCGACGCCACGGAGAACCCCACCCCGCGGGTGCGGGTGATGATGCTGCTGAGCATGGTGGGCCTCGCGCCGGACCCCTCCCAGGACCACCTGGTCAAGCGGCTGATAGGGGTGTCCGGCGACCGTGTCGTCTGCGAGGAGCAGGGCGGTGTCCTGGAGGTCAACGGCACGCCGCTCGAGGAGCCCTACATCAACCCTCAGACCTCTGCCTGCCAGGTCGCGTTCGATGTCACCGTCCCGGAGGGGAAGGTGTGGGTGATGGGCGACAACCGCTACGCCTCCGCGGACTCCGCCTGGCATGAGACCCAGGGAGACGGCGGCTTCGTCGACGAATCCGACATCACCGGCCGGGCCGAGGTCATCTTCTGGCCCACCAGCAGCTGGGACCGCCTGAACGACGGCCGCGAGACCTTCGCGACCGTTCCCGAGACGCCGTGAGCAGCCCTGCCCCCACCCTCGACCTCGAGCTCGCGCTGGCTGCCCGTCGAGGGCCCGGGCCTCGCATCGTCGTCGGCATCGATGAGGTGGGCCGCGGTGCGCTCGCAGGTCCGGTCGCCGTCGGCGCGTGCGCGATCAAGGTGGTCGACGGTCGAGCCCTGGCACTCCCCGAGGGTGTGAGGGACTCCAAGAAGCTGACCGCTCGGCGCCGCGAGGCGCTGGTGGACCCTATCCGCGCCACCGCCGCAGGCTCTTCGGTGGGCTGGGCGAGTGCCGGAGAGGTCGATGAGATCGGCATCATGCCTGCCCTCACCCGTGCCGCGCTGCGCGCGCTCGATGCCCTCGAGCTGGAGATCGACGCGATCGTGCTGGACGGCGACGTCGATGTGCTCTCCGCCGCGCTGAGCACCGGCTCCGGACCGGCGCCGCTGGTCGAGCTGAGGGTCGCCGCAGATCGCGACTGTGCGAGCGTCTCGGCGGCCAGCGTCCTGGCGAAGGTCGCGCGTGATGCACACATGGTCGAGATCGACGCTCTGGCACCGGACTACTGCTGGGCCTCCAACAAGGGCTATGGCTCCGCTGTGCACCGCGAAGCCATCGACCGGCTCGGTCCGCATGAGCATCATCGCCGCAGCTGGCGGCTGAGCTCCACCGTTCCAGCGGCGTCGCCGACGCGCACGCTCTCTGTACCGACTGCGCTCTCTGTGCCGACTGCGCTCTCTGTGCCGACTGCGCTTCCTGTGCCGACCGAGCCGGAGCCGTCTGACCCAGCGCTGGTGGCGGCAGCAGCCTCGACCACCGCTGGCGTACTGTGGGACGACGATTGGCACCTGTACGAGGGGAAGGAGCGTCGGTGAGCGCCCAGGAACTCGAGAATTACGAGTCAGACCTCGAACTCCAGCTGTTCCGCGAGTATCGCGATGTGGTCAGCCTGTTCACCTACGTGGTCGAGACCGAGCGCCGGTTCTACCTCGCCAACCAGGTGGACCTTCAGGTTCGCTCCGGCGGCGGCGAGGTGTTCTATGAGCTGCGGCTGGCGGATGTCTGGGTATGGGACATCTACCGTTCCACCCGGTTCGTGCGTTCGGTGCGGGTGGTGACGTTCAAGGACGTCAACATCGAGGAGCTCAACAAGCAGGACATCTCCCTGCCCTGAGCCGAGGGTCCGGGCTGCGCCAAGCCGGGCTGCGCCGGGCCATTCTGCGCCGGGCCTTGCTGCGCCGGGCCTTGCTGCGAAGGGGCGCGTGATCCGAGCGGTTCCGCACCGCGGCGGCGCGCGACCGTTCCTCCACAGCCCTCCGTCATCCCCAAGATCCGCGCACCGGTACCGCGCTCGCTGAGCTCCCACCAGGCTGACTGGCATGAACAGTCTCGCCACAGCTCCTGATCCCTCGGCAGGGCGCCGCCCGGACCGCCGCCCCCGGCCCGCCGCCTCGGCAGCAGCCGACGGGCCCAGGCCGCCTCAGATCCCGGGCCCTGCAGCGCAGCCGCCGGTCATCGGCCCGGTCGCCGTGCCCAAGCCACGACGCGTGCGGGACATGTCCACCCGCGAGCTCGGGCAGGCGGGGGAGGACCTTGCTGCGGAGCATCTGCAGGCCTGCGGGTGGCAGATCGTGGAGCGCAACCTGCACCTGCGCCAGGGAGAGCTCGACATCGTCGCCCTCGCGCACACCACGCTGGTGTTCGTCGAGGTCAAGACCAGGCGTTCCTTCGTCACCGGCGTGCCGCAGGCCGCTGTCACCCCCGATAAGCTCCGAAGGCTGCGACGCCTCGCGGGTGAGTACTTGATGGAGCGATCGACCCCGCATCGAGATGTGCGGATCGATGTGGTGGCCGTGCACGCCCATCTCGATGGGACCTTCTCCCTCGAGCATCTCGAGGCGGTGTCCTGATGGGACACGCGCGCACCCTCTCGATCAGCCTCACCGGCCTGGAAGGAACTCTGGTCGAGGTCGAGGCAGACGTCTCGATGGGGCTGCCGGCCTTCTCCCTGGTGGGACTTCCGGACTCCTCGACCCTGCAGGCCCGTGAACGCGTGCGCGCCGCGGCAGCCCGCAGCGGGGTCCGGCTCGCCTCGCGCCGCATCACGGTCAACATGACTCCGGCCTGGCGGCCCAAGCGAGGTTCGGGTTTCGACCTCGCCATCGCGATGGCGGTGGTCGATGCCCAGGGCGACCTTCTCGTCCATGTGCCGGCGGACACCGTGCTGCTGGGGGAGCTGGGTCTCGACGGGCGCCTGCATCCGATTCCAGGAGTGTTGCCCGCACTGCTCGCAGCCCGCTCGCTCGGCATCACCCGCGCCATCGTCCCTGAGGAGAACCTGCCTGAGGCGCGCTTGGTGGAAGGGATCGAGATCGATGGCGCCGCCGACCTCACCAGCGTCCTGCACCGCTACGGCGCCGACGTCCCGCCCTCTCCCGTGCGAGACCCGAGCACTCCGACGCCTCCCGAACCGGTGGCGTCAGCGGAAAGCGGACTCGCACTGGACTTCTCCGATGTGATCGGCCAGGCCCAGGCGAGGCGCGCCGCCGAGGTCGCGGCCGCCGGCGCGCATCACCTGCTCCTGACGGGCCCGCCAGGAGCAGGGAAGACCATGATCGCCTCCCGTCTTCCCGGGATTCTCCCGCGACTCGGCAGCGCGGACTCCCTGGCCGTCTCCGCGATCCACTCCCTGGCCGGCCACTTTGATGCCCGTGCCGGACTGCTGAGATCCCCTCCCTTCGAGAATCCCCATCACACAGCCTCCACCGCGGCCGTGGTCGGGGGAGGGTCGGGACTCGCCCTGCCCGGTGCGATCTCCCGTGCCCACGCCGGGGTGCTGTTCCTCGATGAAGCACCGGAGTTCTCCTCGCGAGTGCTGGAGGCGCTGAGGGAGCCTCTTGAGACCGGAGACATCACTCTCCACCGGGCCCGAGCGGTCACCCGTTACCCGGCACGCTTCCAACTGGTCTTAGCGGCGAATCCCTGCCCCTGCGGGATGGCCTACGGCAAAGGAGACCTCTGCCGCTGCACACCTCTGCAGCGACGTCGTTACCTGGCACGGCTCTCGGGGCCCGTGCTGGACCGGATCGACATGCGGGTCGAGGTCCGTCCCGTCGATGTCCACCGGGTCGAGGCGGAGCTCGCAGAGCCGAGCGAAGTGATCGCCGCCCGGGTGGCCACAGCTCGTGAACGACAGCTCGCCCGCTTCAAGGGCCGGGCGTGGTCAACCAACGCTCACCTGCCCGGTCCGCTGCTGCGGAAGGAGTTCTCTCCAGCCCCGTCCGAGCGCCGCCTGCTGGACCACGCCGTGGCACAGGGCCGGCTCACCCTGCGCGGGCACGATCGCGTGCTGCGACTGGCCTGGACCCTCGCCGACCTGGCAGGGGCGCTGCGCCCCACCGCTGAGCACATCGGACTTGCCCTCACCCTGCGCGAAGGAGAACCACGATGACCACCCCGACATCACCGGAGAGCGCGCCGGACCGCTACGGCGCCCGGGCATCGGCTGAGCAGGATGGTGCGGCCCGGATCACCTGGTCCGTGATCGCGGAGCCATCGGATTCGGTCGCGATGCTCGCCTGCACCCTCCTCGGACCGGTGGCGGCTCTCGATCTGGCCCGGCACGGCAGCAGCACAGATCTGCACCGCGCCCTCGGCGGCCAGCTGCCCGCACAGGCCTCGGATCCCGCCCCGGGAACGAGCCGTTCACGCGCCGAGCGAGCGCTCTCGCGGTGGCGGGCCCGGCTGGAGACCATCGTGCTCGAGGAGATCCTCGACGATGCCCAGCGGCGACGGATCAGGATCCTCACGCCGCAGGACGCCGAATGGCCTGCAGCGTTGGACGACCTACAGGAGACGCGTCCGCATTGCCTCTGGCTGCAGGGGCCGGGCCGGCTCGACCAGCTGGCCGGTGAACGATGCATCGCCCTGGTGGGCTCGCGGGCCTCCACTCCGTATGGCGAAGACACCGCCGGTTCCCTGGCTGCCGCCTTCGCCGCCGGTGGCGGTACCGTCGTCTCGGGCGGGGCGTACGGGATCGACGCCGCCGCTCACCGCGGTGCGCTCGCCGCCGACGGAGGAGCAACCCTCGCCATCCTCGCCGGAGGCCTGGACCGGCTCTATCCGCGAGGCAACTCCGATCTGCTGGAGCGGATCCGAGACCGGCACCTGCTCCTCAGCGAAGCGCCCCCGGGCACCGCCCCGACCCGATGGCGGTTCCTGGCCCGCAACCGCCTGATCGCCGCCCTGTCCCGGGCGACGGTCGTCGTGGAAGCGTCCTGGAGATCCGGAGCGCTGTCCACGGCTCGGCTGGCAGATCAGCTCTCGCGGCCGGTCGGAGCTGTGCCCGGACCGATCACCTCCGCAGCCAGCGCCGGCTGCCACCGCCTGATCAGGGAACGCGGCGCAGTGCTGGTGACAGAGTCAGCGGATCTGTTGGATCTGCTTCCCGGTGGCCCTGCCGCCGGGGAAGGCAGCTGGGCGGTGCAGGATGAGCTGGACCTGCTCAGTCCCGCAGACAGAAGGGTGCTGGACGCCGTGCCGCCGAGGTCGAGCATCTCCCCAGCCCGGCTCACGGACGAGATCGGCTTCACCGCTCAGGAGGTGGAGGCGGCCCTGGCGCGGTTGGGACTGCTGGGGCTGGTGGTGCGGACCGCGGAACGTGTCCGGCGCGCCCCCTGACCCACCGCGCTCCCGACACGATGCATCTCGACGCGCCCGGCCAGCGGCGCACTCACCTCTCCCACGTCTGCGTTTCGCCACGCCTGCCTTTCGCGTGGGTGCACGGCACGGACCTGGATGCACGACACTGAGGGGTATGAGCACCGAGTCCGGGCACGCAGAGGGGACTGTCGTCGAGGACTTCGTCGCGCACCTCCGCCTCGAACGGGGACGTTCCGAGCACACCGTGCGCGCATATCGCCAGGAGGTCGCCGGGCTGGTCGAACATCTGCGGGATGCCGAACGCATCCCCGTGGCTGAACTGGACGTCGCGGCGCTGCGTTCCTGGCTCGCGGAGCGGGCCGACACCGGGGCGAGTGCGAGCACCCTTGCCCGCTCCGCGGCGGCGGCACGGACCTTCACCTCCTGGCTCGCGGCGACGGGACGGATCCCGCACGACGTCGGGGGAAGGCTGCGCGCACCACGGCGAGGTCGCCACCTGCCCACCGTGCTCACCGGAGACCAAGCGGGCGAGCTGCTCGATGGGTTGAGCGCACCGGAGCCCGCCCTCGAGCACGCAGGCGCCACTTCTCAGGACGCCGCGCCCCCGGACCCGGTGGAACGAGCGGTGAGGCTCCGTGATGCAGCTGTCCTGGAGCTGCTCTACTCCTCCGGGCTCCGGGTCTCCGAGCTGGTCGCCCTGAACCGTTCCGGCATCGACCACGGCCAGCGCACCGTGAGAGTGCGCGGAAAGGGAGACAAGGAGCGGATCGTCCCTGTCGGGCTCCCTGCGCTCAAGGCCATCGAGCAGTGGCAGGAAGCTGGTCGGCCGGTGCTGCTCGAGGCCGCGGGCGCGGCGGCCGGCGCCGACGATGCACTCTTCCTCGGTGTGCGCGGCGGACGGCTCGGCGATCGCGCGGTGCGCACCCTGGTGGATCGTCACGCGTCCGAGGCCGGGATATCCCGGCACATCTCGCCGCACACCCTGCGGCACAGCGCTGCCACCCATCTCGTCGAAGGCGGAGCAGACCTGCGCAGCGTGCAGGACTTCCTGGGACACTCCTCCCTGGCGACCACACAGATCTACACCCACGTCAGTGCCGAGCGCTTGCGCCGGACAATCGATCAGGCCCATCCTCGCGCGTGAGCTGCCGCCGGTCAGACAGCCGATGATCTCCGCTCATACGACGTGCTCATGCGACGTCCTCATGCGACGGAAGCCTGTCGCTCAGGCGCGGGAAGCCTGTCGCAGGCCGGGCCGGTGGCTGCGGACTCCACCTCCCGAGATCCACGTCCCGCTGCCGTTCTCTGAGACCGTCTCCGCGTCCCCGCGAACCCCGGAGGGCACCAGTCGCGGGGAAGTCCCGCCGACGGGGCTCGCGCCTGGGCCCGTCGGCGGCTGCACGCCACCTGCGCCGCCGACACCCGATCGCCCATCAGCCCAGGGCAGCAGGACGCTCGGCCCGCGCCCTCCGAGCAGGAGCAACGGGTCCACATAGTCCTCGCCCCGTCGAGCCCCCAGATGGAGGCACTCGGTACCCGGGCAGTGAGAGAGCTCCGATTTGTCCACGAGCGTCCCCAGCGTCGTCCCTGTGTCCACTTGATCGCCCGCCGCGACAGTCCCGGTCACTGGCTCATAGGTCGAGATGAGTCCGTCCGCATGGGTGACCGAGACGACCCCGCGCCCTGCCACCATCCCGCTGAACCTGACAGTGCCAGGAGCCACCGCGCGCACCACGACGCCCGCGACTGGCGCTGCGATGTCGATTCCTCGGTGGCCGGGACCGTAGCGATGCTCCGGTGCCTCGAAGGGCGCGATCACCTGATGGGGAGGGGGGAGCGGCCACTGCCACGGCGGCGCATCCGCCTGCGCGGGCGCGACACCCGCGAAGAGCAGCAGCAGACTCACCAGCCCCAGACGCAGCACGGCAGCCGGAGACGGGGCGAGGAATGAGATGGCCATGAGCGCCATCCTCCTCAGCAGTGTCCGCCGGCCGCTCGCGTCCAGGTCGTGCTGTGGATGGCGCGTCGCTGTGGAGGAACCGTCGGCGAACCAGCGTCCGCAACGAGTCTCCGCAAAGACTCTCCGCGACGAGTCCCTGCAATGATTCTCCACGACGAGTCCCCGCAACGAGTCCCCGCAACGAGTCCCCGCAACGAGTCCGCGCAACAAGACAGGGACGAGCCCGCGACATGCCCGCGATGAGCCGTTGACGAGCCCGTGAGGAGCATGCATCGCGGTCGCGAGGTGACGCACGACGCGCTCGGGCAGGTTGCTGCGTCAGATAGACTCTTCTCAGCATCCGGTCCGTCCGGATGACTTCGCGTGCCCATCAGGGCTCGTCGGCCAACGGTCCTCGGCCGTTCTCGCACCTCGTGTGCGGGATGCTCCGAGGCGGCCGGCACCCGGGCACCAGGCCCCACACCGTCCGGTGGTGGGGGAACAACCGAGAATGCAGGTCCTGCGCGATGACTGCGGACGCCCACGGGCGCGCCGTGCGAGCCCAGGCCCGGAGAACAGAGGCATCATCATGGCAGTAGTCACCATGCGCCAGCTCCTCGAGAGCGGCGTCCACTTCGGTCACCAGACCCGTCGGTGGAACCCGAAGGTCCGTCGCTTCATCTTCACCGAGCGCAACGGCATCTACATCGTCGACCTCATGCAGACCTTGACGTACATCGACAAGGCATATGACTTCGTCAAGCAGACCGTCATCCACGGCGGCACCATCCTGTTCGTCGGCACCAAGAAGCAGGCTCAGGAGTCCGTCCAGGAGCAGGCCACACGTGTGGGCATGCCCTTCGTGAACCAGCGCTGGCTCGGTGGAATGCTCACGAACCTGCAGACGGTCTCGCAGCGTGTGAACCGCCTCAAGGAGCTCGAGCAGATCGACTTCGAGGATGTGGCCGCCTCCGGCCGCACCAAGAAGGAGCTGCTGATGATGCGCCGCGAGAAGGACAAGCTCGAGAAGACCCTCGGCGGCATCCGCGACATGGGCAAGGCGCCCTCGGCCCTCTGGGTCGTGGACACCAACAAGGAGCACCTCGCGGTCGATGAGGCTCAGAAGCTCAACATCCCGGTCGTCGCGATCCTGGACACCAACTGCGATCCCGACGTGATCACGTACCCGATCCCGGGCAACGACGACGCGATCCGCTCCGTCACCCTGCTGACCCGCGTGATCGCGGACGCCGTGGCTGCTGGTCTGCAGGAGCGCCACGCCAAGAGCACCGGTGGCGAGAAGAACGTCTCCGCCGTCGCGGCCGAGCCCCTGGCCGAGTGGGAGCAGGAGCTGCTCAAGCAGTCCGAGGTCCAGCAGCAGGACGCTCCCGCCGAGGAGTCCGTCGCCGCTGCTGAGGAGACCCCCGCCGCAGAGGAGACCCCCGCAGTCGAGGAGACCCCCGCAGCTGAGGCTCCGTCCGAGGATGCTCCCGCCGAGGAGTCCACCGAGGAGAAGTCCTCCGAGGCCCCCGCCGCCGAGTGACCCACGGGCCCGGGAACGACAGCGTCGCTCCCGGGCCCCTCCACGGGGAGGCGCACGCCGCCCCCGCCCCTCCCGCAGCAGCTCTGACAAGGAAGAGGAACATGGCCAACTACACGGCAGCAGACATCAAGGAAATCCGCGAGTCCACCGGCGCGGGCATGCTCGACGTCAAGAAGGCGCTCGACGAGGCGAACGGCGACAAGGTCAAGGCCGTTGAGCTGATCCGCGTCAAGGGTCTCAAGGGCATCGCCAAGCGTGAAGGTCGCACCGCGTCCGAGGGCCTCATCGCCGTCGACATCCGCGACACCGAGGGCGGCCAGACCGGCACCCTCGTCGAGCTCAACTCCGAGACCGACTTCGTGGCCAAGAACGACAAGTTCGTCGCCCTGGGCGACGAGGCCGTGGCCGCGGCCGTCGAGTCCGGGGCCAGCGAGCCCGAGGACCTGGCTTCGACCCCCTTCGGCGAGGCCCTGACCAACGCCGGCGCCACCATGGGCGAGAAGATCCTGGTGCGTCGTATCGGTCGCGTCTCCGGCGAGTCCGTGTCCTCGTACATGCACCGCACCAACAAGGACCTGCCCCCGCAGGTCGGCGTGCTGGTCGCCACCGACAAGGCCGGTGCAGAGGTCGCGCGCGACGTCGCCATGCACATCGCTGCGTTCACCCCCGCCTTCCTCTCCCGTGATGAGGTCCCCGCGGACCAGGTCGCCAACGAGCGTCGCATCGCCGAGGAGACCGCGAAGAACGAGGGCAAGCCCGAGAAGGCGATTGAGAAGATCGTCGAGGGTCGTCTGAACGGCTTCTTCAAGGAGAACTGCCTCCTGGACCAGGCTTTCGCCAAGGATCCGAAGAAGTCCGTCGGCAAGATCGTGGAGGAGGCCGGCGGCACCATCACCGGTTTCGTCCGCTTCCGCGTCGGCAGCTGACCACACCGGGGCCGGACCTTCCAGGGTCCGATCCCGTCGGCCGCGCGTGAGCGTGGCCACCGCCCCGCGGCCCCCCCCCAACGGTGCGGGGGCGCCCCGG